>NZ_JBNFMU010000191.1:0-55698 GCF_049942315.1 Pseudomonas wayambapalatensis | reverse complement strand
AGGGCCGGAGACTTCACCACAGACCCCAACTCCTTTGGCGACCCTTCCAATGACCACCCCCAGCCATTTCTCCCCCGATCACCCGGTCCCTTCCAGCCAGCGCCTGTTCGGCGCCCGCGACCTGTTCTCGCTGTGGTTTTCCCTCGGCATCGGCCTGATGGTGCTGCAGGTCGGCGCCTTGCTGGCGCCGGGCCTGGGCCTGGCGGGCTCGGTGCTGGCGATCGTGCTCGGGACTGCGGTCGGGGTGCTGTTGCTGGCAGCGGTCGGGGTGACCGGCAGTGATACCGGCCTCTCTGCGATGGCCGGTCTGCGCCTGTCGCTGGGGCGTCATGGCGCGCGCCTGCCGGCACTGCTCAACCTGCTGCAGCTGGTCGGGTGGGGATCGTTCGAGATCATTGTCATGCGTGACGCCGCCAGCCTGCTGGGCGCACGCACCTTCGGCGAAGGCAGTGCCTGGAACAGCCCGCTGCTCTGGACCCTGTGCTTCGGCGCACTGGCAACCCTGCTCGCCGTCAGCGGGCCGCTGGCCTTCGTGCGCAAGGTGCTGCGCAAGTGGGGGATCTGGCTGTTGCTCGGTGCCTGCCTGTGGCTGACCTGGAACCTGTTCGCCAAGGCCGATCTTGCCGACCTCTGGCGTCGCCCCGGCGATGGCTCGCTGTCACTGGCGGTGGGCTTCGATATCGTCATCGCCATGCCGCTGTCGTGGCTGCCGCTGATCGCCGACTACTCGCGTTTCGGCAAGCGTGCCAGCCGAGTCTTCGGTGGCACCGCACTGGGCTTTTTCATCGGCAACGCCTGGCTGATGAGCCTGGGCGTGGCCTACACCCTGGCGTTCGCCCCGAGCGGTGAGGTGAATGCCCTGCTGTTGGCCCTGGCTGGCGCCGGGCTTGGTATCCCGCTGTTGCTGATCCTGCTGGACGAGTCGGAAAACGCCTTCGCCGACATTCATTCGGCGGCAGTGTCCACAGGCTTGTTGGTAAAGCTCAAGGTCGAGCACCTGGCGCTGGCGATCGGCCTGCTGTGCACCCTGATCGCGTTGCTGGCGCCGCTGGCCCAGTACCAGAACTTCCTGCTGCTGATCGGTTCGGTGTTCGCGCCGCTGTTCGGCGTGGTGCTGATGGATCACTTCGTGATCCGCCGTCGCCGCATGCCGCAGCAGGTGCCGGGGCTGCATTGGCCGGCGCTGCTGGCCTGGCTGGCGGGGGTGATGGTCTACCACCTGCTGGCGAACAAGGCGCCGGAGCTGGGCGCGACCCTGCCAGCCTTGCTGCTGGCAGGTGGCCTATATGGGGTGCTGCGTGCTATCCGCGGCCGGGAAACAGTTCGGGCTTGATGACGCCGTTCAGGCGCGGATAAGGGATCTTCAGTTCGACGTGGCCCATGGAATAGGGCGCGATCGCGTAGACCTCATACTTCACCACCACCGCGCCGTACGTCAGGGCGATGTGCGGCGAGCGCTTGAATGGCCAGGTCTTCACGAACTCGGCGTCCTTGTCCATGCCGGTGCTGATCAGCCAGGCGCGGTGCGACTCCTCGACGGTCTTCCAGAAGGTCTCCTCCTGGCCAGGCACCAGCATGTCCTGCAGCGTGAGGACCTTGTCCTGCTTGCGTGAATAGTTGATGAAGGCCCGCCCTGGCATGCCGTGGGCGCCGCCGCTGTCCAGGTAACTGGACAGCTCGACGATCACCAGTCCGTCATGCTGCTCGCGTACCTTGGCCTGCAGGTAGCTGCTGTTGCGCGCTTGCGCGCTGGCCAGGTATTGCTGCTCGTACTGCTGCAGCGTGGTGGGTGCGGTGCTGCGCTGGTTGTCTTCGGTCAGTTGCAGCAAGCGACGCTCGACGATGGCATCGAGCTTGGGCAGCGCCGGGAAGTGCACGGTGTCGATGTTTACCAGCGGGCAATCGCGCTCGCTGCAACCGGGTTTGACGTGCTCCCAGGCTTCGCGCTTGACCTCGAGCGGTGCGCGATAGTTGGGCGTGAACAAGCTCTGGCAGGCGCCGAGGGTCAACGCCAGCAGGGCGACGGCAGTCAGTTTGACGAGCGTCATGGTGATCCTTGCAGAACATGGATGATCGGCCTTGGACCGTCGGCAGGGCCTTCGGTTCGCCACTAAGCTAACAGAGTGAGAACAGCCTGTCCCGGTCGCCGGAAAGGGATGAAAGCTGGCGGCACGCAGAGTAGGATGGCGCGACGCAGTCGTTGATGTAACGAGGAATTCCATGTCAGACACCTTGAATTCGGTGCCCAGGGCGGTCGAGATCGTCGAGCGGGCCAATTGCTTCCAGGGCTTCTACAAGCTCGACAAGGTGCGCCTGCGCCACGAACTGTTCGCCGGTGGCATGGGGCGCGAGATCAGCCGCGAGCTGTTCGTGCGCCACGACGCCGTCTGCGTGCTGCCCTACGATCCGCTGCGTGATGAAGTGGTGCTGATCGAGCAGTTCCGCGTCGGTGCGCTGGACAAGACCGACAATCCCTGGCTGATCGAACTGGTCGCCGGGCTGATCGACAAGGATGAGCAACCTGAGGAAGTCGCCCACCGCGAAGCCGAAGAAGAGGCAGGCTTGAGCTTCTGCGCGCTGTGGCCGATGACCCGTTACTTCCCGTCGCCTGGTGGCAGTGACGAGTTTGTTCATCTGTTTCTCGGGCGTTGCAGCAGCGAGGGTGCCGGTGGCCTGCACGGGCTGGAGGAAGAGGGCGAGGACATCCGCGTGCGTGTCTGGTCGTTCGAGGATGCGTTGCAGGCAGTACGTGACGGACGCATCGCCAACGCGGCAAGCATCATCGCCCTGCAGTGGCTGGCGCTGAACCGTGACGAAGTCCGGGGGATGTGGAAGTGAACCTGCTGCGCGAACGCTACCGGGTCGATCTCGTCGGCCTGCAGGCAGCCTGCGAGGCCAACTACGCGCGGCTGATGCGCCTGCTGCCGGACATGCGTACCACGCAAAGCTCGCGACGCATCGGCATGACCCAGGGCGACCAGATGCTCGGCGTGCTGGTGCTCGACGTGGTGCTGGCCTGCCCCTACACCACCACGCTGCGGGTATGCCAGGAGCACAGCCTGCCGTGGCTGCCGGTGCCGCAACTCGAAGTGCAGGTCTATCACGATGCACGCATGGCCGAAGTGGTGAGTGCCGAGCACACCCGGCGTCTGCGCAGCATCTACCCGTATCCCAACGCGGCCATGCACCAGCCCGACGAGAAGGCCCAGCTCAACCTGTTCCTCGGTGAGTGGCTGAGCCATTGCCTGGCCTGCGGCCACGAGTTCGAAACCGTGCGTTGAAATGTGACGCCGGTTGGTTTCGAGTATTTGCTCCAACTCTTTCTGCGGCCATAATCGTGCCGAATCCGATCAAGGAGACGGCCGTTGTCGCATTCACCAACCCCTCCCGCGCAGGCTCCGGTGCATGTGGTGCAGCTCACCGACGCCCACCTGTTCGCCGATCCGGCTGGCACCTTGCTGGGCCTCAACACCCGTGACAGCCTGCGCCACGTGGTGAGCCAGGTGCGGCGCGAGCAGCCGCGCATCGACCTGTTGCTGTGCACCGGTGACCTGTCCCAGGACGCCAGCGTGAACTCATACGCGGCGTTCCGCGAGCTGACCGACGGTTTTGCCGTGCCGACCCGTTGGTTGCCGGGCAACCATGACGAGGCCGAGGTCATGGCGCGTGTGGCGCCCGATCTGGTCCATGCCGTTACCGACATTGGCGCCTGGCGCGTGGTGATGCTCAACTCGGCGGTACTGGGGGCCACCCACGGGCTTCTTGAACAAGACCAGCTGGCGGCCCTCGATGCGGCTTTGGCGTCGGCGGGTGAGCGCCACTGCCTGGTGTGCTGCCACCACCAGCCGGTGGATATCGGCTGCGCCTGGATTGCGCCGATCGGCTTGCGCAATGCCGATGAGCTGCTGCAGCGTCTGCGGACTTATCCACAGGTGAAGGCGTTGCTGTGGGGGCACATCCATCAGGAGTGGGACGAGGTCCGCGACGGTATTCGCTTGCTGGCCACGCCCTCGACCTGCATCCAGTTCGCCGCGCACAGCGAAGACTTCAAGGTCAGCGAAGAACAGCCGGGGTATCGCTGGCTGCGGCTGCATGCCGACGGGCGGCTCGAAACCGGCGTCGAGCGGGCGAAGGATTTCGTGGTGACCCTGGATTTCAACAGTCCGGGTTACTGACAGGCTACCGCTCTTGCAAAGACCGCGGCAGCCGTGGGATTTGAAGATTGTGTTGCGAAAATCCCACCCTTGCGCCAAAACCCGGCGAACGCGCTACACTGCGCGTCCCTGTGCCCGCATCGTCGGGCGCGAAGCCACAGATTCCGGGGGCAGCATGTCGGGTTCCATCCTCTATATCCATGGCTTCAACAGCTCGCCGTTGTCCGCCAAGGCGCGCCAGCTCGAAGCGGTGATGCAGCAGTTGGGTCTGGGCGACCACCTGCGCGTCCCGGCCCTGCATCACCATCCGCGCCAGGCCATGGCCCAGCTCGAGACGGCTATCGCCGAGCTCGGTGCTCCGCTGCTGGTCGGCAGCTCCCTCGGCGGCTACTATGCCACGCACCTGGCCGAGCGCCATGACCTCAAGGCCCTGCTGGTCAACCCGGCAGTGACCCCGCACAAGCATTTCGACGGCTACCTCGGCACGCAGCGCAATCACTACAGCGAGGAAACCTGGGAACTGACCCTCGACCACGTTCAGGCCCTGGCCGAACTGGAGGTGCCGCCGCCCCAGGACGCCTCGCGTTATCAGGTGTGGTTGCAGACTGCTGATGAAACGCTGGACTATCGCCATGCCGAACGTTATTACCGGGCCTGCGCCCTGCGTATCGAGGCGGGCGGTGATCACAGTTTCCAGGGTTTCGCCGAGCGCCTGCCGGCCCTGCTGGCCTTCGCCGGCATTGCCCGCGCGCAGTATGCGGCGCTTGATTTTTCTGTATTTTGACCTTTTTTGCACTCACCAGACTGACGACGAGAACCCATGGCCAATCCCAGCGCTAGCGCCTATAACGCAGACGCCATCGAAGTCCTCTCCGGCCTTGACCCGGTCCGCAAGCGGCCGGGCATGTATACCGACACCAGCCGGCCCAACCACCTGGCCCAGGAAGTCATCGACAACAGCGTCGACGAAGCCCTCGCCGGTCATGCCCGGTCGATCCAGGTCGTGCTGCATGCCGACCATTCGCTGGAAGTCAGCGACGATGGTCGCGGCATGCCGGTGGATATCCACCCTGAAGAAGGCGTCTCGGGTGTCGAGCTGATCCTTACCAAGCTGCACGCCGGCGGCAAGTTTTCCAACAAGAACTACCAGTTCTCCGGCGGCCTGCACGGCGTGGGCATTTCGGTGGTCAACGCCCTGTCGACCCAGGTCCGCGTGCGGGTCAAGCGCGACGGCAATGAATACCAGATGACCTTCGCCGATGGTTTCAAGGCCACCGAGCTGGAAGTAATCGGCACGGTCGGCAAGCGCAACACCGGTACCAGCGTCTACTTCGCGCCCGATCCCAAGTATTTCGATTCGGCCAAATTTTCCATCAGCCGTCTCAAGCACGTGCTCAAGGCCAAGGCCGTGCTGTGCCCGGGGTTGTCGATCAGCTTCGAGGACAAGGGCACCGGCGAGAAGGTCGAGTGGCACTACGAGGATGGGCTGCGCTCGTACCTGGTCGACTCGGTCAGCGAATTCCAGCGTCTGCCCGACGAGCCGTTCTGCGGCAGCCTGGCCGGTAATAAAGAAGCTGTTGACTGGGCGCTGCTGTGGCTGCCCGAGGGCGGCGACAGCGTTCAGGAAAGCTACGTCAACCTGATCCCCACCGCCCAGGGTGGCACCCACGTCAATGGCCTGCGCCAGGGCCTGCTCGATGCCATGCGCGAGTTCTGCGAGTTCCGCAACTTGCTGCCGCGTGGGGTCAAGCTGGCGCCTGAGGACGTGTGGGAGCGCATCACCTTCGTGCTCTCGATGAAAATGCAGGAGCCGCAGTTCTCCGGCCAGACCAAGGAGCGCCTGTCGTCTCGCGAGGCCGCGGCGTTCGTTTCTGGCGTAGTCAAGGATGCCTTCAGCCTGTGGCTCAACGCCCACCCGGAGCTGGGCATGCAACTGGCGGAGCTGGCGATCAGCAACGCCGGCCGTCGCCTCAAGGCGAGCAAGAAGGTCGAGCGCAAGCGCATCACCCAGGGGCCGGCATTGCCCGGCAAACTGGCCGATTGCGCCGGGCAGGACCCGATGCGTGCCGAACTGTTCCTGGTCGAGGGCGACTCGGCAGGTGGTTCGGCCAAGCAAGCGCGTGACAAGGAGTTCCAGGCGATCCTGCCCCTGCGCGGGAAGATCCTCAACACCTGGGAAGTCGATGGCGGCGAAGTGCTCGCCAGTCAGGAGGTGCACAACATCGCCGTGGCCATCGGCGTAGACCCAGGTGCCACCGACCTGTCGCAACTGCGCTACGGCAAGATCTGCATCCTCGCCGACGCCGACTCCGACGGCTTGCACATCGCCACGCTGCTGTGCGCGCTGTTCGTCCAGCACTTCCGTCCGCTGGTCGAGGCCGGGCACGTCTATGTGGCCATGCCGCCGCTGTACCGTATCGACCTGGGCAAGGAGATCTACTACGCCCTCGACGAAGCCGAGCGCGACGGCATTCTCGACCGTCTGGTCGCCGAGAAGAAGCGCGGCAAGCCCCAGGTCACCCGATTCAAGGGCCTGGGCGAAATGAATCCGCCACAATTGCGCGAAACGACCATGGATCCGAACACTCGGCGCCTGGTGCAGCTCACCTTGGATGACCTGGCCGGCACCACCGAGATCATGGACATGCTGCTCGCCAAGAAGCGTGCGGGCGATCGCAAGAACTGGCTGGAGACCAAAGGCAACCTGGCCGAGGTCCTGGTTTGATTCGTCTGCTTGTCGCAGCCTTGCTCGCGCTGGCCAGTTTGGCGAGTTTCGCCAGCGACTGGCCGGAGCTCAAGCTCACCGCCGAGCACCCGATCGAGGGCATGCGCGGCGGCAACCTGTCGGGCCTGGCCCTGTGCCGTGGCGCCCTGTGGGGTGTCTCGGACCGCGACGACGATCGTATCTACCGACTGGAGCAACAGGAAGGTGTGTGGCGGGCAGAGGCCCTGGCCTTCACCCCGCCACCAGTGCCGGAGAGCGGGCTGCCCTGGGGGCTGAAGTCACGCAACTGGGCGGTATCGTTCATTCGTGGCGGCGAGCTGGATTTCGAAGGCATCACCTGTGACAGCGCGGGCAACTTCTATGTGGTCAGCGAGGCACATGCGGCGGTGCTGCAATTGCCCGTCGAGGGCGAGCCGAACTGGCTGAGGATCGATCCGGCCATGGTTCGCCAGGCCCGTGCCAGTGGCATGCTGCTGCACTTCAATGCCTTGTTCGAAGGCCTGGCCATCAATCCGGCCGGTGACCGCCTGTGGTTGGCTGCCGAGCGCGAGCGTCGGGGGCTGATTGCCGTGCAGCGCCAGCAAGCGGTATGGACCTGCGGACGTAGTTGTGTGCTGCTCAGCGAGGCCGGAGTGGAGATGCAACCGTCACAGATGCCCGGCTCGCGGGCACTGTCGCGGGACTTCGCCGACCTTGCACTGTTCGACGGCAAGCTGTTCACCCTGGAGCGCAATGCCTTCCGCATTTGCCGGCGTGATGCCGACACCGGAGCGGTCGAGCGCTGCTGGTCGTTCGCCGCCGATGCCCTGGTCGACACGCGTCGCTACGACCAGCCGTTCGGCCTGGCCGAAGCGCTGGTGATCGACAAGGACGGCGCCTGGATCGGCCTGGACAACAACAACGGCACCCGTGCCGATGGTGAAACCCGCCCTATCGTCTGGCGCTTTGCCGCGCCAGCGGGCGGCTGGAGCGCGGAGCCTTGAGCCAGCCAGCGGGCAAGCGGGCGGGCCGGGTCCTGATGGTCCTCGCCTGGGCGGCGGCGATGTTTCTTGCCACGCGCTTTTTCGGGCAGTGGGAGGATCGCCAGCAGAACCCCAACAGTGTCGTGCAGTCCGAGCGCGGCGAAGGCTTTGTCGAGGTGCGCCTGCTGGGCAATGGCCAGGGCCACTTCGTCGCCGATGGCGCGATCAACGGCAAGGTCGTGCATTTCATGCTCGATACCGGTGCCACCGATGTGGCGATCCCCGAGGCACTTGCCCGTGATCTGGCGCTGCAGCGCGGCGCGTCGGTGATGCTCAGCACCGCCAATGGCCGCACCGAGGGCTACCGCACACGGCTCGACAGCCTGCAGTTGGGCGATATCCGCCTGCGCGATGTGCGTGCCCTGGTGGTGCCCGGGCTGGACGGACAGACGGTGCTGCTCGGCATGAGTGCTTTGAAACAACTTGAATTTACTCAGCGCGGCGGCACCATGCTGCTGCGCCAGAACCTGAAATGACGAGGCTCGCATGAGCGACTTACTGGACAGTCTCGAAGGCGTCGAACGCCGTTCCCTGGCCGACTTCACCGAACAGGCCTACCTCAACTACTCCATGTACGTGATCATGGATCGCGCCCTGCCGCACATCGGCGACGGCCTCAAGCCGGTGCAGCGACGTATCGTCTATGCCATGAGCGAACTGGGGCTGGATGCCGATTCCAAGCACAAGAAGTCGGCGCGTACCGTCGGCGACGTGCTCGGCAAGTTCCACCCCCACGGCGATTCGGCGTGCTATGAAGCCATGGTGCTGATGGCGCAGCCGTTCAGCTACCGCTACACGCTGGTCGACGGCCAGGGCAACTGGGGTGCGCCGGACGATCCGAAGTCGTTCGCTGCCATGCGTTACACCGAGGCGCGGCTGTCGCGCTACTCCGAGGTGCTGCTCAGCGAACTGGGCCAGGGCACAGTCGACTGGGTGCCGAACTTCGACGGCACCCTGCAGGAGCCGCAGGTATTGCCAGCGCGCCTGCCGAACATCCTGCTCAACGGCACCACCGGCATCGCCGTGGGCATGGCCACCGACGTGCCGCCGCACAACCTGCGTGAAGTCGCCAGCGCCTGCGTGCGCCTGCTCGACGAGCCGAAGGCAACCATCGAGCAGCTGTGCGAGCACATCCAGGGCCCTGACTACCCAACCGAAGCCGAGATCGTCACGCCACGGGCCGAGATCCAGAAGATCTACGAAACCGGCAAGGGCTCGATTCGCATGCGCGCGGTGTACCGTGTCGAGGACGGCGACATCGTGGTCACTGCTCTGCCGCATCAGGTGTCCGGTGCCAAGGTGCTGGAGCAGATCGCCGCGCAGATGCAGAACAAGAAGCTGCCGATGGTCGCCGACCTGCGTGACGAGTCGGACCACGAGAACCCGTGCCGCATCGTCATCATTCCGCGCTCCAACCGTGTGGACGCCGACGAACTGATGCAGCATCTGTTCGCCACCACCGATCTTGAAAACAGCTACCGGGTCAACGTCAACATCATCGGCCTCGATGGCCGTCCTCAGTTGAAGAACCTGCGCACGCTGTTGCAGGAGTGGCTGCAGTTCCGCATCGGCACCGTACGCCGCCGCCTGCAGTTCCGCCTCGACAAGGTCGAGAAGCGCCTGCACCTGCTCGATGGCTTGCTCACAGCATTCCTCAACCTGGATGAAGTGATTCACATCATCCGCACCGAGGATCATCCCAAGCAGGCGCTGATCGAGCGCTTCGAGCTGACCGAGATTCAGGCCGACTACATCCTCGAGACCCGCCTGCGTCAGCTGGCGCGCCTGGAAGAGATGAAGATCCGTGGCGAGCAGGACGAGTTGCTCAAGGAGCAGGCCAAGCTGCAGGCCCTGCTGGGCAGCGAGACGAAGCTGCGCAAGCTGGTACGCAGCGAACTGATCAAGGACGCCGAAACTTACGGCGACGATCGCCGCTCGCCAATCGTCGAGCGCGCCGAGGCCAAGGCTCTGTCGGAAAACGAGCTGATGCCGACCGAGCCGGTCACCGTTGTGCTGTCGGAAAAAGGCTGGGTACGTTGTGCCAAGGGCCACGATATCGATGCCACAGGCCTTTCGTACAAGGCCGGCGATGGCTTCAAGGCTGCAGCGGCGGGGCGTTCCAACCAATTCGCGGTGCTTATCGACTCCACCGGGCGCAGCTATTCGCTGGCAGCCCACAGCCTGCCATCGGCCCGTGGCCAGGGCGAGCCGCTGACCGGGCGTCTGACGCCGCCGCCGGGCGCCACGTTCGAGTGCGTGCTGCTGCCGGACGATGATGCGCTGTATGTGGTGGCATCCGATGCTGGCTACGGTTTCGTGGTCAAGGGCGAGGATCTGCAGGCCAAGAACAAGGCGGGCAAAGGGCTGCTCAGCCTGCCCAATGGCGCCAAGGTGATGACGCCGCGGCCCGTCGCCGATCGTGAGCAGGACTGGCTGGCGGCGGTCACCACCGAAGGTCGCCTGCTGGTGTTCAAGGTTGCCGACCTGCCGCAACTGGGCAAAGGCAAGGGCAACAAGATCATTGGCGTACCGGGTGATCGCGTGGCCAGTCGTGAAGAATTCGTCACCGATCTGGCGGTGATCGCCGAGGGATCGACGCTTGTATTGCAGGCTGGCAAGCGTACCCTGTCACTGAAGCCGGATGACCTTGAACATTACAAAGGCGAACGCGGACGTCGTGGTAGCAAATTGCCACGTGGTTTCCAGCGGGTCGACGGCATGGCGGTAGAGCGCCCGGAGTAAACCGGTGGTTCGCCTGGAACGGCGTTTTCAGCGTCGTTCCGGGCGGAAATGCTGGAGTCTGGCGACTATTTCGCGGATGATACACCCCTTGCGGGGCCGGCGTGGCCGTGTGCCCGCGGGAATCCACACGAGTATCACTGCGGTTGCCGGGCGGCGGCCGCTTGGATGGGATGATGAAATTTCTGCGCCTTCCATTTGCGCTGCTGATGACGGGGTTGCTGGGTCTGAGCGGGTGCAGCATGCACCAGCCGGTGGCCCTGTACCAACTCGACAGCGGCGACCCCGGCCAGCCTTCGCAGGCTGCCGGCATGGCGGTCGTGCTAGGTCCGGTATCGGTAGCCGACTACCTGCAACGTGAAACCTTTCTGCAACGCCAAGCCGATGGCAGCCTGACTGCGGCGACCGACGGTCGCTGGGCCGGCAGCCTTTCGTCGGATATCGACCAGTTGCTGGTGCGCCAGCTCGCCTGGCGCCTGGACAGCCAGCGTGTCGTGCTTGCACCTGCCAGCGCCGGCTTCACGCCGGATGTGCAGGTACTGCTGTCGATCACCCGCCTGGACTCGGGCGCCAACCAGCCGGCGATCCTCGATGCCCAGTGGCGCGTGCTGGACCGTCGTGGCCATGTGCGCGACAACCGTATCGTCCACCTCGAGCAACAGCATGAGGGCAGCGAGGCCTCGCAGGTCCAGGCCCAGGGGCAGTTGCTGCAGAAGCTGGTCGAGCAGTTGAGCGTTGCCGTCAAGCCACTGGCGAACCAGCCAGCGGTCGCTGAAGAGACGCCGAAAAAGCCGGCGGCTCCAGTTCAGGTCAAGAAGGAGCCGGAGAAATCGAGGATTCCGATGGCTTCGCCGATCCGCACCGATATGGAAGTCTATCGGTTCTGATTCAGCAGACACGAAAAAGCCCGCAGCGATGCGGGCTTTTTTGTGGGTGCCGGATTGCAGGCCTTTCGCGACACAGGGCCGCTTCGACAACCGCACCGCGGATCAGGCCATTCAGGCCCGACGCTCATGCATCCGCGCCAACTGGCGCTCGAGCATCGACGGGTAGGGCTCCATCAGTCGCTCGACACAGCAGGCGCCTTCAGGGCTGGCGATCGGGCGAATGCGCGCGCGCTGGCGGATCAGGGCGTCGTCGCTGACCTGGCGCTCGACCAGCAGCAGGTTGCGGCTGTGTTGCGACAGGGCCAGGGCATCCTGGGCCTTCTCGGTCATCAGCAGTTCGACCTGATCCATGCCCAGCAGGTCTTCACCCAGCGCCAGGCCCAGCTGCAACTGCAGGGTGATACCGCTGTCGGCGACCTCGATCTGCAGGGCGTGGCCCAGGGCGCGCAGCAATTCGCCACAGCAGATGGCATTGGTGAGGTAGTCCTCGCCGCTGTCACGGCTGTGGAACAGCAGCAGTGTGCTGCCATCGTCGAGGGTGTGCACTTCACCTTCGTACAGCGACGCGGCCTGGTCGAGGCAGTCGCGATAGCGCTCCAGCAATTCGGTCAGGCGCGTGCGTGGCAGACGGCGCAGTTGCTCCTGGGAGCCGAGTTGCACGGCGAGCACGGCGCTGGTGTTCGGCTCGTCAGATTCCGGTGCGGCCAGCGCCTTGGGGCTGTGCTCGGTGTCGTCGAGCAGGTCGGCAAAGGCGTCGTCGTCTGCGTCGTCGTCCTGGGCGGCCACCCTGGCCGCTACGGGCTTGGGTGCGGCCTTGCGTGGCGGCTCCTCGACATGCAGGTCGGCGAAATCATCCTCGTCGTCTTCCTCTTCTTCCGGCTCCGGCGGTGGCGGCGGGGCCAGACGGGCGTGGAGCTGACGAGCGAGATCGCCGATTTCGTCCTGGCGCTCGATGGCCGGGGTATAGGGGTGCGGGTCACGCAGCCAGACACGCAGTTGCAGCAGCGGCGTCGAGATGAAGCGACCCAGGCGCAGGCTGAGGGTGAGCGCCAACGCCAGCAGGATGGCCGCGAGAATACCCATGCTCTGCAGGCTGATCAGCATGGGTTGCTGGAACTGGCTCATGTCCAGGCTGATGCGCAGTTGCCCGGCGGTCACGTCCTGGAAGGTGATCTTGGTCTGGTAGACCCCTTCGGCCTCGCCCAGCAGGCTGTTCTTCGGCCGTTGCCCGGCCTCGGCGAGGATGCGGTTGTCGACGCTGTAGATCGCCGCGTGGGCCACCAGCGGGTTCTTCACCAGGTTGCCCAGCAGCACGTTGAGGCTGAGGATGTCGTTGGACACCAGCAGCTCGGTAGCCGAGGTCGCGGTCTGCACGGTCAGGCTCTGGCCGACGGCATCGGCCTGCTCGTGCATGGCCTGCTTGAACTGCAGGCCCATCACGCAGGCATAGATCACCAGAGCCAGCGCCACCAGGAAGATGTTGTGGCTGGCGATGCGCAATGCCAGGGGAATACGACGCTGGCGCAGGGCTCGGAAGATCATCAGAAAGAAGTTGTCGGTTTTGACAGGCGTGGGCCGGTTCACAGAGCGCGGCTCTTTATGGCGGAATAGATGCTGGGCAGTATAGCGACCCGCGTTTTGTCGGCAAAGTATCGATGGCGCCCGATGGTCATGGAAAGTGGGTAGAATGCGCATTTTTCATCGAGTTGGAGCCCGGTCTTGCGCGAAATCGTCCTGATCAACATCACTGGTGAAGACCGTCCGGGTCTCACTGCGGCCATCACCGGCGTCCTGCTCCAGGGCGGTGTGAACATCCTCGACATCGGTCTTGCGGTCATGCATGGCACGCTGTCGTTCGGCATTCTGGTCGATATTCCCGACAACGAAGTCGCCACCGGCTTGCTGCAGGGGGTGCAGTCCAAGGCCCATGAGCTGAACCTGCAGGCGCGCTACACGCCGATCTCCGAGGCAGACTACCAGCAATGGGTGGACGGCCATGGCGATAATCGCCACATCGTCACGCTGCTCAGCCGCAAGGTCACGCCTGAGCAACTGCAGCGGGTGAGTGCGGTCATCAGCCGATATGGCCTGACCATCGAACGTATCGAGCGCCTGTCGGCACGTGTGGCGCTCGACGCCGCCACCGACAAGAGTCGCGCCTGCCTGGAAATCTCGGTGCGTGGTGAACCGACCGACGCCCAGGCCCTGCGCACCGATTTCTTCGCATTGTCGGCCGAGCTGGGTGTCGACATCGCCTTCCAGCAGGATGACCTGTTCCGTCGCAATCGCCGCCTGGCGGTGTTCGACATGGATTCGACGCTGATCGAGGCCGAGGTGATCGACGAGCTGGCCAAGGCTGCCGGTGTCGGCGAGCAGGTGTCGGCGATCACTGAGCGCGCCATGCGTGGC
This sequence comes from Pseudomonas wayambapalatensis, assembly GCF_049942315.1. Lineage (NCBI taxonomy): Bacteria > Pseudomonadati > Pseudomonadota > Gammaproteobacteria > Pseudomonadales > Pseudomonadaceae > Pseudomonas > Pseudomonas wayambapalatensis. The sequence goes on along the minus strand of NZ_JBNFMU010000191.1, from coordinate 41,762 downwards.
GAGTTGGATTTCCGTGCCAGCTTCAAGGAGCGCATGGCGCTGCTCAAGGGCCTGGACGTCGGCGTGCTGGACGAAATCGGCGCGTCGCTACGCCTGACCGAAGGGGCCGAACACCTGTTTGCCGAGCTCAAGCGCCTGGGTTACAAGACCGCGATCCTCTCCGGCGGTTTTTCCTACTTCGCCAAGCAGGTGCAGGCACGCCTTGGCATCGACTATGTGTTCGCCAATGAGCTGGAAGTGGTGGATGGCAAGGTGACGGGCGTGGCGGTCGAGCCGATTGTCGATGCCCAGCGCAAGGCCGACCTGCTGAAGGAGCTGGCGCACAAGGAAGGATTGCAACTGGAGCAGACCATCGCCGTGGGCGATGGCGCCAACGACCTGCCGATGCTGTCGCTGGCCGGCCTGGGCGTGGCCTTCCGCGCCAAGCCGCTGGTGCGTCAGTCGGCCAAACAGGCGATTTCCACGCTGGGCCTCGATGGCGTGCTGTACCTGCTCGGCTGGCGTGACCGCGACGGTCGCGCGTAAGGCCCTGAAACAGCGGGGCTGCAAAGCAGCCCCGCCAATCCTGAGTCAGCCCTGTGCCGGCAGCGCCAGTTGCTCACCCATGCGTACGGCAGACCCGGCGCCCAGGGCTTCGGCCCATTTCACCTGCTCTGGTCCGAACAGCACGATCGCGGTCGATCCCAACTTGAAACGCCCCAGTTCCGCGCCTTTTTCCAGATGGATCGGCGCGCGGCTGGCTTCGTCGTAGCGGAAGGTCTTCAGCTCGCGCTTGGGCGGCGTGACCAGCCCGGCCCAGACCGTCTCGATCGAGGCAACGATCATCGCCCCCACCAGCACTACGGCCATCGGCCCGCGTTCGGTGTCGAACAGGCAAACCACGCGCTCGTTGCGGGCGAACAGTTCCGGGACGTTTTCTGCCGTGGTCTGGTTGACCGAGAACAGGCGGCCCGGTACGTAGACCATTTCACGCAGGGTGCCGGCCAGCGGCATGTGCACGCGGTGGTAGTCCTTCGGCGACAGGTAGATGGTGGCGAACTCGCCGCCCATGAATGGCGCGGCCAGTGCCGGATCGCCACCGAGCAGCTCGAGGGCGCTGAAGCTGTGGCCCTTGGCCTGGAAGATGCGACCGTGCTCGATCGGGCCGAGCTGGCTGACCGCGCCGTCGGCCGGGCACAGGATCGCGCCCGGGGTTTCATCCAGGGGGCGCGCGCCGGGCTTGAGGGCGCGGGTGAAGAACGCGTTGAAGTGCTCGTAGGCGGTCAGGTCTTCGACCAGCGCCTCGGACATGTTCACCTGGTAGCGTTTGGCGAACCAGGCGGTGAAGGCATTCTTGAACCAGCGCGCGCGGCACTCGGCGACGCAGCCGGCCAGGCGCGACAGCAGGTGATGCGGCAGCAGGTGCTGGCTGATGATGAACAGACGGGATTTCATGCAGGTTCCTTAAACTTCTACAGGCGTGTCCGGGTGATTGCCCCACTCGCTCCACGAGCCGGCGTAGGCCTTGACCCGTGGATAGCCGAGTGACTTGGCCACCAGGTAGGTGAATCCGGAGCGACGGTGGGTCTGGCAGTGGGTGATCACTTCCTTGTCAGGGGTGATGCCCAACTGCTGCAGTACTTCGGCGATGTCCTTGCGAATGCGCAGGTGGTCGTTGAGGTCCATGCCGGCAGTCCACTCGAAGTTGACCGCGCCGGGGATATGGCCGCCCTTGGCTGCCAGGACTTTCTCGCCATTGAATTCCTGCGGGCCGCGGGCGTCCCAGACCACCAGGTCGTCTGCGCCCAGGCGGCTTTGCAGGTATTCGCGAGTGGCGGTGGGTTCGGCGCGCAAGCGCAGGCGTACAGGCGTGCTGGCGGCTGGCGGCACTTCAGTGACGAGCTTGTCCGCGGGCCAGGCCTGGATGCCGCCGTTGAGGTAGTGGTAGCGCGTGTGGCCGATCACGTCGAGCAGCCAGATGAAGCGCCCGGCCCAGCCGCCGCCTTCGTCGTCGTATACCACGTACACCGCGTCGTCCCGATGGCCAAGCTCGCTGAACAGCTTTTCCAGGTCGGCCTGGGTCGGCAGCAGGCCGGGGGCCGGGGGCTGGCCCAGTTGGGTGCGCTTGCCCTCGACGAACCGCGCGCCGGGAATATGGCCGCTGACATAGCGGTTGGCGCTGCTCAGGTCGACCAGGATCAGCTCAGGCGAATCCAGGCGTGGCAGCAGGTCGGCGGCTTCGATCACCAGGGGCAAGCCGGAAAAATCAGTCATCCACGGTCTCCGGGGAGCAAGGGAGGTGCGATTGTAGCGCAAGGCTCAGGCATTGCGGTTGGCGAAGCTGGCCAGCGCGCGCTCGATACACTGTGCGGTTTTCCCGAAGGCCTGCACGCTCACGTCGGCAAGCGGCTTGCCGCCCTGGTCGGCGATCGCCAGCATCAGCACCTGGTCGTTCACGGCCAGCGAGCGCAACAGCAGGTGTTCGCTGGGGAACAGCGCACGCAGCGGTGCGGGCAGCAGGGCGGAAAACTGGGCATGGTTGTCGGGTGTCAGGCGCAGTTGCGCGGCTTTGCTCAGCAGTTTTTGCAGCAGCTTGCTCTGGCCCAGTGCCAACGTCAGCCCTGAGGCTTCGCGCGGCAGGCCGGCGCTTTGCTGGACGCGCAGGCAGTCGTTGGGTTTGTCGAGCAACAACAACAGCACCCGCTGCATGCCGCAAGCCAGCAGCGCCTCGCGTGCCTGGGTGGCCAGGTGCACGGTGTTGGTGAAGGGGCTGGGCTGTGCAAGAAGGTCGCCGCACAGCGTGCGCCAGCGCGCCAGGTCTTGGGCGGGTGGCGGTGGCGGGGTGAGCATGTCCGGGTGCGGACGGCGCTGCTGCCAGGGCCAGATCAGCGCCTCGGCCGGGTGGAACAGCGCATGCCGGGCGTGGTGACGGGCGCTGGCCGCCGCTTGCTGGTGCACTTGCTGCTGCACATCGTCCAGCGTGGTTTGCAGGTACATGGCTGTGAGCAGTTGCCAGCGCAGCAGGTGCGGGTTGTCCCAGCCGACCTGGGCCGACAGCGCGAGGCCGTTGGCCAACAGCACGGTGTTGGCCGGTTGGTTGAACCAGCGGCGCAGCCCGGGCTCTTCGTCCAGTCGATGCTGCTTGCTCAGATCGTCGGGCTCGCGGGCGATGTTCAACACCTGGGCCAGTTGCTCGCGTTCTTCGAGCAGCAGGCGATAACCCTGGGTGACCCATTCCGGCAGGCGCCAGTGTGTGGCGACGGCGCGGCACAACTCCATGATGCGCACACCAAACAGTGCATGTTCCACCTCTGAAGCTTCTTCGCCCTTGTGAATGACCCGCAGTTCCCAGGTGTCGAGCAGCTTGGGGTAGGCCAGGGCCAGCGCCCACAGTGGCGAGAGGAACAGCAGGCTGCCCCAGTGGATTTCCTGCCACAGGCGTGCCAGGCGGCTGGCGAACAGGCCGTTGGCCTGCTGGGTGGCGTGCTGGCTGATCAGCAGGAACTGGCGCAGTACTGGGGGGATGTCGTCGCCCGGTATCGATGGCAGGCGCCCCATCAGTTGCAGGGTGCGGCTCAGGCCCAGGCGATTCAGGGCGACTTCCAGGCTCTCGGCGGGCTCGGCCTGGCTGGCGTGGGTCGGGTGATTGGCTTCGCGCATCACGCACAGCACCAGCGACGGGCTGTCCTGCATCAGTTCGGCGATGTCGCGCAGCGAGCGACGGTTGTCGTTGATGGCCGCCAGAACGCGGTCGTGACTCTCTTTGGGCACCGGCACGCGGATGCCGTCGAGCAGCCTTACCCAGGCATCTAGAGAGGAGGGGATCTGCGCTGGCACCTTGGTTTCGATTGGCATTTTGACATCAGTCCAAACTGGCTTTTCGCATTGAGTGGCTATAGTCTGGCGCAGTTCTGCCGATAAGGAGAAGAAGAGTTTCCAAGCTTCCGCCCCTGACCCTGACCACGACAGCAAGTGCTTTCAATCTATGGCTAAAATTATCGGCATCATCGTCGTATTCGCGAGTGTGCTCGGCGGATACGTGCTCTCCCACGGCAAGATCGCGGCGCTGATCCAGCCGTTCGAAGTGCTGATCATCGGCGGTGCGGCTTTTGGCGCGTTTCTCCAGGCCAACCCTGGCTACATGACCATGCACGTCATGAAGAAGTCGCTGAAGATGTTCGGCAGCCGCTTCACCCATACGTTCTACCTGGAAGTGCTGGGCCTGATCTACGAGATTCTCAACAAGAGTCGCCGCGAGGGCATGATGGCCATCGAGGGTGACATCGAGGATCCCGCGGCCAGCCCGATCTTCGCCAAGTACCCTGCGGTCATGGGCGATGCGCGGATGACCGCGTTCGTCTGCGACTACCTGCGCATCATGTCGACCGGCAACATGGCGCCCCATGAGCTCGAAGGCCTGTTCGACATGGAGCTGCTGAGCATGAAGGAAGACCTCGAGCACCCGTCCCATGCAGTGACCAGTGTCGCCGACGCCATGCCCGGCTTCGGTATCGTCGCTGCGGTACTGGGTATCGTGGTGACCATGGCCTCGCTGGGCGATGGCGACCAGAAGTCCATCGGCCTGCACGTCGGTGCAGCGCTGGTCGGCACCTTCTTCGGTATTCTCGCCGCCTACGGCTTCTTCGGCCCGCTGGCCAACTGCCTGCGCCACGATGCCAAGGAAGAACTGAACGTCTACGAGGCGATCAAGGCTTCGCTGGTGGCCTCGGCGTCCGGCATGCCGCCGTCGCTGGCTGTCGAGTTCGGGCGCAAGGTGCTGTACCCGGCGCACCGACCGAGCTTTGCCGAACTGGAACAAGCGGTTCGCGGTCGCTAAGTCATGGAGAACAATCAGCCCATCATCGTCAAGCGCGTCAAGCGCTACGGCGACGGCCACCATGGCGGTTCCTGGAAGATCGCCTTCGCCGACTTCGCCACGGCGATGATGGCGTTCTTCCTGGTGCTGTGGTTGCTGTCCACGGCTACTCCGGAGCAGAAGATCGCCATCGCCGGCTACTTCAAGGACCCGATCGGCTTCTCCGAAAGCGGTACGCCCTACGTCATCGACCTGGGCGGCTCGCCGCAGCTGGCACCGGAAAAGACCATCAACCCGGAAGAGAAGTCCGAGCCGACGCCTGACACCAGCGTGCAGATGGACAAAGACCGGATCGAGACCATGGCCGAGCAGGTCGAGCAGGAGCGTCTGCAACTGCTGCTGCAGGAGCTGCAGAACAAGGTCGAGGAAAATCCGCAACTGCAGAAGTTCAAGGACCAGATCCTGTTCGAGATCACCCAGGACGGCCTGCGCATCCAGATCATGGACGCCGAGAACCGACCGATGTTCGACCTCGGCAGTGCGCGCCTGAAGCCCTACTTCGAAGACATCCTGCTGGCGATGGCCGACACCATCAAGGCTGTGCCGAACAAGATCAGCGTCAGCGGCCATACCGATGCCAAGCCTTATGCCGGCACCGGTGATTTCGGCAACTGGGAGCTGTCGGCCAACCGTGCCAACGCCGCGCGACGTGCGCTGGTGGCGGGTGGTTATCCGGATGGGCAGGTCGCAAGGGTGGTGGGTTACGCCTCCTCGTCGCTGTTCGACCGCGAGAACCCGTTCAATCCGGTCAACCGCCGGATCGACATCATCGTGCTGACCAAGAAAGCCCAGCGGGATATCGAGGGCGAGCAGGGCGCACCTGAAGCACCGGCCAATCCGACCCCGCCTGCCGATGCGGCGCCAGGAGCACCTGGTGCCTCCGCCGCGCCGGCCGATGGCGCGGCGCCGATGCAGCCGCGTGAATTGCGTCAGAAGCTGAACATCTTCGAGGATGGCGTGCTGAAGATGGACGAGCCCAAGGAAAACTGAGCACGTAATCGGCAAGAGCGGCGCAATGCCGCTCCTGCATCTTCAGTAGGTGTCTTGCGTCAGGCTAGCCACGATCGAGCGGTAGCTGTGCATCCGCTGCGCCGAGATACGCCCTTCCTCCAGCCCTTTGAGCAGCGCACACCCCGGCTCGCGGTCGTGCTTGCAGTCGCGGAAGCGGCAGTTGCCGAGCAGTTCGCGGAATTCGATGAAGCCTGCTTCCACATCGTCCCGGCTGACATGCGCCAAACCAAACTCGCGGATACCGGGTGAGTCGATCAGGTCGCCCCCGTTGGGGAAGTGGTAGAGCCGTGCGGTAGTGGTGGTGTGGGTGCCCTGGCCCGACCACTCCGACAGATCGCCAACCCGCGTCTGTGCCTGCGGCAGCAGGCTGTTGACCAGCGACGACTTGCCCACGCCCGATTGCCCGACGAACACGCTGATGTGCTCGTCCAGCGTCTGCTGCAGGCGCTGCATGCCATCGCCGTGGTGTGCGGACACTTCGAGCAGCGGGTAACCGAGATCGCGGTACACTGCCAGCAACGCATTGAGCGTCGCTGCGTTGTCGTCGTTGATCAGGTCGGCCTTGTTCAGCAGCAGCAGCGGGCGGATGCCGGCGTGCTCGGCGGCGACCAGGTAGCGGTCGATGAGATTGGCCTGGGGCTCGGGTGCCGGGGCGAAGACGATCACGATCAGGTCGACGTTGGCCGCCACCGGCTTGAGTTGCCCGTGGTTGTTCGGCCGACACAGCTCGGTGCTGCGCGGCATCTGCGCGACGATCACGCCGTTGCCCTGGTTGCCGGCCCGCCAGACCACCTTGTCACCTGTGACCAACGCTGGCAGGTTGGCGCGCAAGTGGCAGCGGAACACCTGGCCTGCGACGTCGCCGTCCTGGGCCTCGACCTCGACCGTGACGCCGAAGTGGGCGATCACCAGGCCCAGTTGTTCAGGCCCCAGGTCGCCGCCTTCGAGCTCCTGCAGGGCGTGCTGCTCGCGTTTGGCGGCGCGGGCGGCGCGTTCACCCTGGATCTTTTCGATGCGCCAGTTCTGGCGGCGGTTGAGCTGGCGTTTGGCCATGAAGGTTCCGTGTTGGCGGGGCAAAAGAAAACGGCAGGCAGTTTAGCACGCTCCACTAGGCTAATATGTCGGCCTATTCGAGGAGCTCATTCATGCACAACCCACAGAACCTGATCTGGATCGATCTGGAGATGACCGGCCTGGATCCGGACAACGACGTCATCATCGAGATGGCCACCATCGTCACCGACAGTGAACTGAACACCCTGGCCGAGGGCCCGGTTATCGCCATTCACCACAGTGACGAAGTACTGGCGCGCATGGACGAGTGGAACACCCGCACCCATGGCGCCTCGGGCCTGACCCAGCGCGTGCGCGAAAGCCGTATCGACATGGCCGAAGCCGAAGCACAGACCATCGCCTTCCTCGAGCAGTGGGTACCCAAGGGCAAGTCACCGATCTGCGGCAACAGCATCTGCCAGGATCGCCGCTTCCTCTACCGCCACATGCGCGCGCTGGAAGGCTACTTCCACTACCGCAACCTCGATGTCTCCACCCTCAAGGAGCTCGCTGCACGCTGGGCACCCGACGTGCGCGACAGCTTCAAGAAAGGCAGCACGCACCTGGCACTGGATGACATCCGCGAGTCGATCGCCGAGCTGCGTCACTACCGCGAACATTTCATCAAGGTCTGATGAATCAAGGGGCGTACATGCGCCCCCTTTTGGTGCCCCGCGCGAGTGAGTAGACTGCGCGCCTTTTCTCGCACGGATCTGCGCCATGCTGTTGATGCTCTACCTCATCGCCATCACCGCCGAAGCCATGACAGGCGCCTTGTCCGCCGGTCGGCGCGGCATGGACTGGTTCGGCGTGGTACTGATCGCCTGCATCACCGCCCTGGGTGGCGGCTCAGTGCGCGACGTTCTGCTTGGGCACTACCCGCTGACCTGGGTGAAGCACCCCGAATACCTGGTGCTGACCAGTTTCGCCGCATTGCTGACGATCTTCATCGCGCCGCTGATGCGTCACCTGCGCTCGTTGTTCCTGGTGCTTGACGCCCTTGGGTTGGTGGCCTTCACCTTGATCGGCTGCATGACGGCGCTGGAAATGGGGCAGGGGATGCTGGTGGCGTCGATCAGCGGCGTGATCACTGGCGTGTTCGGCGGGATCCTGCGCGACATCTTCTGCAACGATATTCCCTTGGTGTTCCGGCGCGAGCTGTATGCCAGCGTGTCGTTCGCAGCGGCCTGGTTCTATCTGGGCTGCGTGTACTTCAAGGTGCCAGCCGAGCAGGCGATGCTGTTGACCCTGTTTGGCGGCTTCCTGCTGCGGTTGCTGGCGATCCGCTTCCACTGGGAAATGCCCAAGTTCCACTACAACGACGAGCATTGAATCTTCGGGATCGACTGCGGCCTTTTCGCGGGCAAGCCCGCTCCCCCAGGGACTGGCTGGCCTTTAGATTTGAGCAAGACAGTCTCCTGCAAGAGGTGCCGCCCGCGAAAAGGTCGCACTGTGCCTGTCAGCTCGCCGCCTCGTGCCGCGCCAACGCCCACTCCACATGCTCCCTGACCAATGCCGAAGGATGCTCGCGCCGCGCTTTCAGCGCCTCGAGCACGGCAATCGTCGAAGGTGCATTGCCCAGCCCAACCGCCAGGTTGCGCAGCCAGCGCTCGTAACCGGCACGACGCAGCGGCGAGCCTTCGGTGCGGCTGAGAAAGGTCTTTTCGTCCCACAGGAACAGTGCCGCCAACTCGACATTGTCCAGTCCGTGACGCGGCTTGAAGTCGTCCTCGCCAGTCGATTTGGCGAAGCGGTTCCAGGGGCAGACGATCTGGCAATCGTCGCAACCGAACACCCGGTTGCCGATCAATGGACGCAGCTCCACGGGGATCGCGTCCTTGAGCTCGATGGTCAGGTACGAGATGCAGCGCCGCGCATCGAGCTGGTAGGGGCCGACGAAGGCTGCGGTGGGGCAGATGTCCAGGCACGCCTGGCAGCGTCCGCAGTGCTCGCTGGTCTGGGCTTCGTCGGCGGGCACAGGCAGATCGACGAACAGCTCGGCCAGGAAGAAGTAGCTGCCCGCTTTACGGTTGAGCAACAGGGTGTTCTTGCCGATCCAGCCGAGCCCGGCCTGTTGGGCGATGGCTTTTTCCAGTACCGGGGCGCTGTCGACGAAGGCACGGTAGCCGAAGGGGCCGATGGCTTCGTGGATGCGGTCAGCCAGGTGCTGCACGCGCTTGCGCACCAGCTTGTGATAGTCGCGGCCCAGCGCGTAGCGGGAGATGTAGGCTTTTTCCGGCTGAGCCAGGCGTTGGGCCATCAGCGTATCGCCGGGCAGGTAGTCCATGCGCAGCGAAACCACCCGCAAGGTGCCGGGAATCAGTTCGGCGGGGCGCGAACGTTTCGTGCCGTGCGCTGCCATATAGTCCATCTCGCCGTGATGGCCGGCCTCCAGCCAGCGCTGCAGGTGCTGTTCATGCTCGCCAAGCTCTACATCGGCGATGCCCACGTGGGCAAAACCGAGTTTGCGGCCCCAATCCTTGATCGATTGGGCCAGTGCTTGAAGGTCTAGAGAGGAGGCGGACATGGATGGACAAGGCATTGCAGGCTCAGGTGCGTATAATTCTGCCAGACATCGGAGCCTTTGACCCCATGCCTCAGACCAAACACCCCACCAACACCCCGCAAACGCTCAGCAGCGTGACCGTCGCGCACCTGCCTGCGCGGCCGGCGACTGCCCACAAGGGCGATTTTGGCCATGTGCTGGTGGTCGGCGGCGACCTGGGGACCGGCGGCGCCGTGCTGCTCAGTGCCGAAGCCGCCCTGCGCTGTGGCGCGGGGCTGGTCAGCCTGGCGACACGCCCCGAACATGTGTCCGCGAGCCTCAGCCGCCTGCCGGAAACCATGTGCCTGGGCGTCAGTTCGGCCAACCAGTTGATGGCGGTGCTGGAGCGCGCCTCGGTGCTGGTGGTGGGGCCTGGTCTTGGCCAGGCTGCCTGGGGCCGCAGCCTGCTTTCGGCTGTTGCCAATGCGCACCTGCCGCAGGTCTGGGACGCCGATGCGCTCAACCTGCTGGCGCGCACGCCCCTGGCCTTGCCGAGCGGCAGCATCCTGACCCCGCATCCTGGAGAGGCTGCGCGTTTGCTGGGCGTTTCCACCGAGGCCGTACAGGCCGATCGGCCTGGGGCTGCGCGTAAACTGGCGCGTCGCTATGACAGTGTCTGCGTGCTCAAGGGCGCCGGGACCCTGGTCGCCAACCCGGACGGCCAGTTGCGGCTGTGCGAGCGAGGGCACCCGGCCATGGCCGGTGCCGGCCTGGGCGATGTGCTGACCGGCGTGCTGGCCGCGTTGCTGGCCCAGGGCCTGGACGCCTGGCAGGCGGCGGGCCTGGGCGTGTGGTTGCACGCCTGCGCTGGCGAACGTCTGGGCGCGCAGGGCAGAGGTCTGGCGGCCAGCGATCTGGTTCCGGTCATTCGAGAATTGTTGGAGGAGCATTCAGCGTGTCAGGCATAACCCTGTTTCTGGCCGACGAGCCGGCCACCGTCGCGTTCGGCGCGACACTCGCCAAGGTCACCGGCGGCCATGGCGTGATCTTTCTGGAAGGCGACCTGGGCGCCGGCAAGACCACCTTGTCGCGTGGTCTGATTCGTGGATTGGGTCACACTGGCGCAGTGAAAAGTCCGACCTTCACTGTGGTGGAACCTTATGAAATAGGCGACATCCGCGCCTTCCATTTCGATCTTTACCGCCTGGTCGACCCGGAAGAGCTAGAGTTCATGGGGATTCGCGACTATTTCGAAGGCGATCCGCTGTGTCTTTTCGAATGGCCGCAGAAGGGCGAGGGCGTTTTGCCAAAGCCCGACCTGACCATTACCATAAGCCCCCAGGCGGGCGGCCGCTCGCTGAACCTGTCGCCGCAGGGGGCTCGCGGCGAAGCCTGGTGTGCCGCTCTGGCTGCCGAAAACAAATAGTAAGTGGGGAAAGGTATGCTGCGCATTCGCGCACTGGTCGCCGTCGTTGGACTGCTGCTGACAGCGGTGACCGTTGACGCTCTGGCCGTCACACAAGTCAAGAGCATGCGCCTGTGGCGCGCGCCGGACAACACGCGCCTGGTCTTCGACCTGTCCGGCCCCGTGCAGCACAGCGTCTTCACGCTCAGCGCGCCTGATCGCCTGGTCATCGACATCAATGGTGCGACGCTCGCCTCGCCATTGAATGTCTCCACCTCGAACACGCCTATCACCAGCGTGCGCTCGGCCCAGCGTACCGCCACCGACCTGCGCGTGGTGGTCGACCTGAAAAAGGCGGTCACGCCCAAAAGCTTCACGCTTGCGCCCAACGCCCAGTACGGCAATCGCCTGGTGGTCGACCTGTACGACCAGGAAGCCGATGCGGTTGCCGCCAGCAATCCCACGCCGCCGCCGGTCACCCAGGCACCGGCCACCACGCCTGCGGTGCCAGTGACACCGGCGCAACCGGCGATCAAGCTGCCGCCGGTGCCCAACGGCAAGCGTGACATCGTGGTCGCCATCGATGCTGGCCACGGCGGGGAAGACCCCGGCGCTTCCGGCTCGCGCGGCCAGCACGAGAAAGACATCGTGCTCGACATCGCCCGCGAGCTTCAGCGCCAGATCAACACCGAGAAAGGTTATCGTGCCGAGCTGACCCGTACCGGCGATTACTTCATTCCGCTGCGCAAGCGCACCGAGATTGCCCGCAAGAAGGGCGCTGACCTGTTCATCTCCATCCACGCCGACGCCGCGCCGTCGAAAGCGGCCTTTGGTGCGTCGGTGTTTGCCCTGTCCGACCGTGGCGCCACCTCCGAGACCGCGCGCTGGCTGGCCGACAGCGAGAACCGCTCCGACCTTATCGGCGGCGCCGGCAACGTCAGCCTCGATGACAAGGACCGCATGCTCGCCGGCGTGCTGCTCGACCTGTCGATGACGGCCACGCTCAGCTCCAGCCTCAACGTGGGCCAGAAAGTGCTGGGCAACATGGGCCGCATCACGCCGCTGCACAAGCAGCGCGTGGAACAGGCCGGGTTCATGGTGTTGAAGTCGCCGGACATCCCGTCGATCCTGGTCGAAACCGGGTTCATCTCCAACGCCAACGAAGCCAACAAGCTGGCAACCAAGAGCCACCAGCAGGCGCTGGCCCGCTCGATTCATACCGGTGTGCGCCAGTTCTTCCAGCAGAACCCGCCACCAGGCACCTACATCGCCTGGTTGCGCGATTCCGGCAAGATCGCCCAAGGCCCACGTGAACACAGCGTGCGCCCGGGCGAGACGCTGGCGATGATCGCCGTGCGTTACCAGGTCAGCGTGGCCAGCCTGCGCAGCACCAACAACCTCAAGAGCGATGAGCTCAAGGTGGGTCAGCACCTCGACATCCCGGCCACTACCCTGGCGTCCCAGCAATGAGTGGTGGTTCGCGAATCCAGCTGCTCAGCCCGCGGCTGGCCAACCAGATCGCCGCCGGCGAGGTGGTCGAACGCCCTGCGTCGGTGGCCAAGGAGCTGCTGGAGAACAGCCTGGATTCCGGTGCCCGGCGCATCGACGTGGATGTCGAACAGGGCGGCGTGAAGCTGCTGCGCGTACGTGACGATGGTAGTGGCATCGCCCCGGACGACCTGCCTCTGGCGCTGGCGCGCCACGCGACCAGCAAGATCCGCGAGCTGGAAGACCTTGAGGGCGTGCTCAGCCTGGGCTTTCGCGGCGAGGCGCTGGCTTCGATCAGTTCGGTAGCACGCCTGACCCTGACCTCGCGTACCGCCAATGCCAGCGAAGCCTGGCAGGTCGAGACCGAGGGCCGTGACATGCTCCCGCGGGTGCAGCCGGCGGCGCACCCGGTCGGCACTTCCGTCGAAGTGCGCGACCTGTTCTTCAACACTCCGGCCCGGCGCAAGTTCCTCAAGGCCGAAAAAACCGAATTCGATCATCTGCAGGAAGTGATCAGGCGCCTGGCGCTGGCGCGTTTCGATGTCGGCTTCCACCTGCGTCACAACGGCAAGAGCATCCTCAGCCTGCACGAGGCGCCCGACGAACTGTCGCGTGCGCGGCGGGTCGGGGCGATCTGCGGGCCCGGCTTCCTCGAGCAGGCGCTGCCGATCGAGGTCGAGCGCAATGGCCTGCGCCTGTGGGGCTGGGTCGGTTTGCCGACCTTCTCGCGTAGCCAGGCGGACCTGCAGTACTTCTTCGTCAATGGCCGCGCGGTGCGCGACAAGCTGGTCGCCCACGCGGTGCGCCAGGCCTACCGCGACGTGCTGTTCAACGGGCGGCATCCGACCTTCGTGCTGTTCCTGGAACTCGACCCCACCGGTGTCGATGTCAACGTGCACCCGACCAAGCACGAAGTGCGCTTTCGTGAAGGGCGCATGGTCCACGACTTCCTGTACGGCACCTTGCACCGTGCACTGGCCGATGTGCGCCCTGAGGACCAGCTCGCGGCGCCGGCGGCGACCACTGAAATCGTGCGTCCCAGCGGCCTGCAGGCCGGCGAGTTCGGCCCCCAGGGCGAGATGCGCCTGGCCGCCTCGGTGCTCGAGCAGCCCCAGGCGCAACCGCAGCCGTCGTTCTCCAGCGGTGGCGCCGGTGCAGGCTACCAGTACCAATACACGCCGCGCCCGTCGCAGCCGGTGCCGGCAGCCGAGGCGCAAGCGGTCTATCGCGAGTACTTCGCCCCGCTGGAGAACAGCGCCCAGCCAGCTGTGGCGCTGCCGCAAAGCCAGGGTGACATTCCGCCGCTGGGCTATGCCCTGGCTCAGCTCAAGGGCATCTACATCCTCGCCGAGAACGCCGTGGGCCTGGTGCTGGTAGACATGCATGCCGCCCACGAACGGATCATGTACGAGCGCCTGAAGCTGGCGATGGCCAGCGAAGGGTTGAGCGGCCAGCCGTTGCTGGTGCCCGAATCGCTGGCGGTGAGCCAGCGTGAGGCTGACTGCGCCGAGGAGCATGCCCAGACCTTCCAGCGCCTGGGCTTCGAGCTGCAGCGCCTGGGCCCGGAAACCCTGGCGATCCGCCAGATTCCCGCGCTGCTCAAGCAGGCCGAGGCCAACCGCCTGGTGCAGGATGTGCTCGCCGATCTCATGGAGTACGGCACCAGCGACCGCATACAGGCGCACATCAACGAGCTGCTCGGCACCATGGCCTGCCACGGTGCGGTGCGCGCCAACCGACGCCTGGCGATCCCCGAGATGAACGCCTTGCTGCGTGACATGGAAAACACCGAGCGCAGCGGCCAGTGCAACCATGGCCGACCGACCTGGACCCAGATGGGCCTGGATGATCTGGACAAACTTTTCCTGCGCGGTCGATGACATGAGCGGCAAGCCCCCAGCGATTTTTCTCATGGGCCCGACGGCTGCCGGCAAGACCGACCTGGCCATCGCCCTCACCCAGAGCCTGCCGTGCGAGCTGATCAGCGTCGACTCGGCCATGGTCTACCGCGGTATGGACATCGGCACCGCCAAGCCCTCGCCAGAGGTGCTGGCTGCCCATCCGCACCGTCTGGTAGACATCCTCGATCCGGCCGAGAGCTATTCGGCGGCGCAGTTCTGCAGCGATGCGCTGCAGGCCATGACCGAGATCACTGCGCGCGGCAAGATCCCGCTGCTGGTCGGCGGCACCATGCTGTACTACAAGGCGCTGGTGGACGGCCTGGCCGACATGCCGCCCGCTGATGCCGAGGTTCGTGCCGAACTCGAGGCCCAGGCCCGCGAGCTGGGCCTGGGTGAACTGCACCGGCAGTTGGCCGAGATCGACCCGGTATCGGCGGCGCGCATTCATCCGAACGATCCGCAGCGGCTGATCCGTGCGCTGGAGGTGTACCGGGTGAGCGGCCAGAACATGACTGCCCACCGCGAGCGTCAATCAGCCGAAAGCCGCGGTTCAGACGCAGGCGCGGGCGGGCATTTGCCCTATACTGTCGCCAGTCTGGCGATTGCGCCTACAGATCGTCACATTTTGCATGAGCGAATTGCGCTACGATTTTCGCAGATGCTGGAACAGGGCTTCGTCGACGAGGTCCGAGAGCTGCGGGCCAGAAGTGACTTGCATGTCGGGCTGCCGTCTATACGGGCAGTGGGGTACAGGCAGGTATGGGACTATCTGGACAGCAAACTGACAGCCGAGCAGATGCGCGAACGCGGTATCATCGCCACCCGCCAGCTGGCCAAGCGGCAGTTCACCTGGTTGCGTAGCTGGTCCGACGTACATTGGCTGGACAGTCTGGCCTGCGACAATCTGTCCCGCACCTTGAAATACCTGGAATCGGTCTCCATATTGAGCTGAGTCCCTGCAATTGCCGTCTATTCTTGCGACTGACGGCCTTAATGAACGAATTTTTTCAGTTTTTTACTATTGATCCTTACAGGAGTGCGGCATATGTCAAAAGGGCATTCGCTACAAGACCCTTACTTGAACACCTTGAGAAAAGAAAAGGTCCCGGTTTCGATCTACCTGGTCAACGGCATCAAGCTGCAAGGCCAGATCGAGTCCTTCGACCAGTTCGTCGTGCTGCTGAAGAACACCGTCAGCCAGATGGTCTACAAGCACGCGATTTCCACTGTCGTACCTGCCCGTCCGGTTCGTCTGCCAAGCCCTTCCGATTCCGACCACGGCGACAGCGAGCCAGGCAACGCCTGATAGGAGCCTGCATTGTTCTTTGAGCGCCACGGTGGTGGTGAACGGGCGTTGCTCGTTCACTTGGAAGGTCAGAACCCTGAGGCGCGCGAAGACCCGCAGGAGTTTCAGGAGCTGGCACTGTCGGCCGGAGCGGACATCGTCCACCTGGCTACGGTTGCCCGGCACCAGCCCACAGCCAAGTTTCTGATCGGCAGCGGCAAGGTCGAGGAACTGCGCGACCTGGTCAAGGCCGAAGAAGCCGACCTGGTGATTTTCAATCACACCCTCACGCCCAGTCAGGAGCGCAACCTCGAACGCGTCTTCGAGTGCCGCGTGCTTGACCGTACCGGCCTGATTCTCGATATCTTCGCCCAACGAGCACGTACTCACGAAGGCAAGCTGCAGGTCGAATTGGCCCAGCTCGAGCACATGAGCACGCGGCTGGTGCGTGGCTGGACCCACCTTGAGCGGCAGAAGGGTGGTATCGGCCTGCGCGGCCCGGGTGAAACCCAGCTTGAAACCGACCGCCGCCTGCTGCGGGTGCGCCTGCGTCAGATCAAGGCGCGTCTGGAGAAGGTGCGCAGCCAGCGCGAGCAGGCCCGACGCGGGCGCAAGCGCGCGGACATCCCCTCGGTGTCGCTGGTGGGCTATACCAACGCCGGCAAGTCCACGCTGTTCAACGCCCTGACGCAATCGGAGGTCTACGCGGCCGACCAGTTGTTCGCCACACTCGACCCTACATTGCGCAGGCTCGAACTGGATGACCTGGGGCCGATCGTGCTGGCCGACACCGTGGGTTTCATTCGCCACCTGCCGCACAAGCTGGTCGAGGCTTTTCGGGCTACGCTCGAAGAGTCGAGCAACTCCGACCTGCTGCTGCATGTGATCGATGCGCACGAACCCGAGCGCATGGAGCAGATCGAGCAGGTGCTCGCCGTGCTGGGCGAGATCGGTGCCGAAGGCTTGCCGATCCTCGAGGTCTATAACAAACTCGACCTGCTCGAAGATGTCGAGCCGCAGATCCAGCGCGATGCCGACGGCAAGCCGGAGCGGGTATGGGTTTCGGCCCGCGACGGGCGCGGTCTTGAGCTTGTGGGGCAGGCGATAGCCGAATTGCTGGGGGATGATCTGTTTGTCGGAACCCTGCGCCTGGAACAGCGACTTGCACGCTTGCGCGCGCAATTCTTCGAACTGGGGGCAGTGCAAGGCGAAGAACATGATGAACAGGGCAGCAGCTTGCTGAGCGTGCGTCTGCCCCGGGTAGAGCTCAATCGCCTGGTCAGCCGCGCAGGCCTGGAGCCTGAGGTGTTCATCGAGCAACACACTTTGCAATAAATGCCCGTCGAGGTCGCCGGGCAGCCGTGACAGGCATTCTGTAGCATTGGACGGCGCGCCGTGGGCGCGTCTTTGCTTTATCAGATGGAGAGCGCTATGGCTTGGAACGAGCCGGGTGGCAACTCGAACAATCAGGATCCCTGGGGCGGCCGCCGTGGTGGCGGTGGTGGTGGCGACAAGAAGGGACCACCGGATCTCGACGAGGCCTTCCGCAAGCTGCAGGACAGCCTGAACGGCATGTTCGGCGGCAGCAAGAAACGCGGTGGCGGTGGTGACCGCAACATCGGCAAGGGTGGCGGCTACGGCTTGCTGGGCATTGGCCTGGCAGTACTGGCGGCCATCTGGCTGTACAGCGCCGTCTACGTGGTCGACGAGCAGGAGCAGGCCGTGGTGCTGCGCTTCGGCAAGTACTACGAGACCGTGGGGCCGGGCCTGAACATCTACTTCCCGCCGATCGACCGCAAGTACATGGAAAACGTCACGCGTGAGCGTGCGTACACCAAGCAGGGCCAGATGCTCACTGAAGACGAGAACATCGTCGAGGTGCCGCTGACCGTGCAGTACAAGATCAGCAACCTGCAGGACTTCGTGCTCAACGTCGACCAGCCGGAAGTCAGCCTGCAGCATGCCACCGACAGCGCCCTGCGCCACGTCGTGGGTTCCACTTCGATGGACCAGGTGCTGACCGAAGGCCGTGAGCAGATGGCCGTGGATATCCGCGAACGCCTGCAGCGCTTCCTCGACACCTACCGCACCGGTATCACCGTCACCCAGGTCAACGTACAGAGCGCGGCAGCCCCGCGTGAAGTGCAGGAAGCCTTCGACGACGTGATCCGCGCCCGTGAGGACGAGCAGCGTGCGCGCAACCAGGCCGAGTCCTACGCCAATGGCGTGGTGCCTGAGGCCCGTGGTCAGGCGCAGCGCATCATCGAGGATGCCAACGGCTACCGCGATGAAGTGATCGCCCGCGCCAAGGGTGAGGCGGATCGCTTCACCAAGCTGGTCGCCGAGTACCGCAAGGCGCCGGACGTCACTCGTCAGCGTCTGTACCTGGAGACCATGCAGGAGGTGTACAGCAACACCAGCAAGGTCATGGTGGCCACCAAGGACGGGCAGAACAACCTGCTCTACCTGCCACTGGACAAGATGGTCGAAGGCAGCCGCAACACTGCAGCGCCGTCCAGCAGCGTGTCGCCGTCGGTCAACGACGCTGCCACCCGCGCTGTACAGGACCTGCAACAGCAACAACAGCCGCTGCGCACTAGGGAGAGCCGCTGATGAGCAATAAATCGCTGTTCGCCCTGATTGCCGCCGTGGTGCTGGCGATCGTCGCCTGGAACTGCTTCTACATCGTGTCGCAGACCGAGCGGGCGGTATTGCTGCAGTTCGGCCGTGTGGTCCAGGCGGATGTCCAGCCGGGCCTGCATGTGAAGGTTCCGTACGTCAACCAGGTGCGCAAGTTCGACGCCCGTCTGATGACCCTCGACGCCCCGACCCAGCGTTTCCTCACGCTGGAGAAGAAAGCTGTGATGGTCGATGCCTACGCCAAATGGCGCGTGAAGGACGCCGAGCGTTTCTACACCGCGACCTCGGGCATGAAACAGATCGCCGACGAGCGCCTGTCGCGTCGTCTGGAAAGCGGCCTGCGTGACCAGTTCGGTAAGCGCACCCTGCATGAGGTGGTTTCCGGTGAACGTGACGCGCTGATGGCCGACATCACCGCTTCGCTGAACCGCATGGCCAACAAGGAGCTGGGGATCGAGGTCATCGACGTTCGCGTCAAGGCCATCGACCTGCCGAAGGAAGTCAACCGCAGCGTGTTCGACCGTATGAGCACCGAGCGTGAGCGTGAAGCGCGCGAGCACCGTGCCAAGGGTAACGAGCTGGCTGAAGGTATTCGTGCAGATGCCGACCGTCAGCGCCGTGTGCTGCTGGCTGAAGCCTACCGTGAAGCTGAAGAAACCCGTGGTGATGGCGATGCCCAATCGGCTGCCATCTATGCCAAGGCCTACGGCCAGGACGCTGACTTCTACGTGTTCTACCGCAGCCTGCAGGCTTATCGCGAGAGCTTCGCCAGCAAGAGCGACGTGCTGGTCCTGGATCCGAAGAACGAGTTCTTCCGCTTCCTGGACAAGAGCAAGCCGTAACAGGAAAGACCCCCACCGGGCAGCTAAAACGCCCGGTGGGGTGCATCCCGAATCAAAAGGGGTGTATGATGAGTCAGCCGGGAAATTCCCGGCTTTTTTGCGTCTGCAAGGTTGATTGGCCCCAGGCTTTTTGACGACTTGGACAGGACGCGCGGTTTTTCGAGGGTGTTGGCACGGCGGCGGCGCTGGGATCGGTGCTGCCTGCTGTTGTGCGCCAATGCCTGCTTCACAGACGGCTAACCTGTTGGGCAGCCGCCCGGACCAGAGGGGAAATGGCGTAATGGCAACGGTAGACCGCTGGCTTCTGCCAGATGGCATCGAGGAAGTACTGCCACCTGAAGCGGCGCGCATCGAGATTGCGCGTCGCCAGGTGTTGGACCTGTTCCAGAGTTGGGGTTATGAACTGGTCGTCACCCCACATATCGAGTACCTGGAGTCGCTGCTCACCGGCGCCGGCCAGGACCTGGATCAGCGTACCTTCAAGGTGGTCGACCCGCAGTCCGGTCGCCTGATGGGTTTCCGTGCCGACTTCACGCCGCAGGTGGCACGCATCGACGCCCACACCCTGCGCCGCGAAGGCCCGAGCCGCCTGTGCTATGCCGGCAGTGTGCTGCACGCCGAGCCGCGTGCGCTGTCGACCTCGCGCAGCCCGATCCAGTTGGGCGCCGAGCTGTATGGCGACGCCAGTCCGACCAGCGACGTCGAAGTGATCAGCCTGATGCTGACCACCTTGCAACTGACTGACGTTGCCGATGTGCACATGGACCTGGGGCACGTCGGTATCTACCGTGGCCTGGCCCATGCCGCCGGCCTGTCGGGCGCGGTCGAGCAGCAGTTGTTCGATGCGCTGCAGCGCAAGGCTGTCGATGAAGTTCACGAGCTGACCGCCGACCTGCCGAAAGACCTGGGCAACATGCTGCGTGCCCTGGTCGAACTGTGCGGTGGTCGCGAAGTGCTGGCCGACGCCCGTGTGCGTCTGGGCCGAGCCCCGGCCAGCGTGCTGGCGGCCCTGGACGACTTGCTGGCGATCGCCGATCGCCTGGCAGCGCGTTATCCGGACCTGCCGCTGTACTTCGACCTGGGCGAGCTGCGCGGCTACAACTATCACACCGGCGTGGTGTTCGCGGTGTTCGTACCCGGGGTCGGCCAGTCGATCGCCCAGGGCGGGCGCTACGATGACATCGGCGCCGACTTTGGCCGGGCACGTCCGGCCACCGGTTTCTCAACGGATTTGAAGACCCTGGTCACACTGGGGCGAGCGGAGGTCGTATTGCCTTCTGGCGGCATCTGGATGCCGGACAGTGGCGACGCGGCCCTCTGGCAGCAGGTCTGCCAGTTGCGCAACGAGGGCCAGCGCGTGGTCCAGGCACTGCCTGGCCAGCCGCTGAGTGCTGCTCTCGAGGCGGATTGTGATCGGCAATTGATTCAGCAAGACGGGCGCTGGCAGGTTCTGCCGCTGACCCATTGAGATTCTTCGCCGGCAATGGGCCGGCAACCAAGTTGCGTGAATGAGGACAAGTGTTATGGGTAAGAATGTCGTCGTCCTGGGCACCCAATGGGGTGATGAGGGCAAAGGCAAGATCGTCGATCTGCTGACCGAACATGCTGCCGCCGTCGTGCGTTACCAGGGCGGCCACAACGCGGGCCACACCCTGGTGATCAACGGTGAGAAGACCGTTCTGCACCTGATCCCGTCGGGTATCCTGCGTGAAGGCGTACAGTGCCTGATCGGCAACGGCGTCGTCGTCGCGCCGGACGCCCTGATGCGCGAAATCACCAAGCTGGAAGAGAAGGGCGTACCAGTTCGCGAGCGTCTGCGCATCAGCCCGGCTGCTCCGCTGATCCTGTCGTACCACGTGGCGCTGGACCAGGCCCGTGAAAAGGCCCGTGGCGAAGCCAAGATCGGCACCACCGGCCGTGGTATCGGCCCAGCCTACGAAGACAAGGTCGCCCGTCGCGGCCTGCGCGTGGGTGACCTGTTCCACCGCGAGCGTTTCGCCGCCAAGCTCGGTGAGCTGCTGGACTACCACAACTTCCAGCTGGTCAATTACTACAAAGAGCCGGCCATCGACTTCCAGCAGACCCTCGACGAGTGCATGGCCTATGCCGAGCAGCTCAAGCCTATGATGCTCGACGTCACCGCCGAACTGCACAACCTGCGCCGTGCCGGCAAGGACATCATGTTCGAAGGCGCCCAGGGCTCGCTGCTGGACATCGACCACGGCACCTACCCGTACGTCACCAGCTCGAACACCACTGCCGGCGGCATCTCCACCGGTTCCGGCGTTGGCCCGATGTACCTGGACTACATCCTCGGTATCACCAAGGCCTACACCACCCGCGTGGGTTCCGGTCCGTTCCCGACCGAACTGTTCGACGAAACCGGTGCTACCCTGGCCAAGCGTGGCCATGAGTTCGGCTCCACCACCGGTCGTGCCCGTCGTTGCGGCTGGTTCGATGCCGTGATCCTGCGTCGTGCCATCGACGTCAACAGCATCTCGGGCATCTGCCTGACCAAGCTGGACGTGCTGGACGGTCTGGAAACCATCAACATCTGCGTAGGCTACAAGAACGAGAACGGTGCGGTGATCGACGCGCCTTCCGATGCCGACAGCTACATCGGCCTGGAGCCGGTGTACGAAGAGATGCCAGGCTGGAGCGAATCGACCCTGGGCGTGAAAACCCTGGAAGAGCTGCCGCAGGCCGCGCGCAACTACATCAAGCGCATCGAGGAGCTGGTCGGCGCTCCGATCGACATCATCTCCACCGGCCCGGACCGCAACGAGACCATCGTGCTGCGTCATCCGTTCGCCTGATCTGCCTTCTGGCTGATCCAGCGCCGCAGCCCTGCAAGGGGTTGCGGCGTTTTTGTTCCTCGCCGCAGTGGTCTTTCGCGGGTAAGCCCGCTACCACGGTTCATCGGGCTGCTAGACCTTGGCGTATTTCCCTCCTGCTTCAGGCATGACCCTTGCTGTAAGAAGATTCTGTAGATGCCATCAAAGTAATGGCGCCAGAAACACGGGGGTTCAAACGTGTCTGCCATCCTCTCTCTGTTACGAAGCCGCCTCCTGCGGCCTGTTTTTGTTGCACTTGGTATCGCTCTTCTGGTGCAAGTCGTGGTCGCCGTCGTGCTGACCCGCAGCACCGTCACTGCACTGGAGGCGGATTTGGGCGAACGCCTGGGCGCTGACAGTCGCAAGCTGGCAGGTGAGCTGGAGCAGGCGGGGCAAGATGTGCGCTCCGGTCTCGACAGCCTCTCGGCCAGTACCCGGCAACGCCTGAGCGCGGGGCTTTCCACGCGATTACAGAGCGAACAGCAACAGCTACGCACCACGCTGGAGCAAAGCCTCAAGGAGTCGGCCAACGACATGGCCGAGTTGCTGGCCTCGGTGGCACCGAGGGCGATCTGGGACAATGACGTCCCCACGCTATCTGACTTCGCTCGTCGCGCGCAGCGCAATCCCAACGTGCTGTTCGTGATCTACGACAACGCCGAGGGCGAGCACCTTACCCGTTACCTCAACCGGCAGAACCCGATCAATCAGGCACTGATGGAAAAGGGCCAGGGCGAGCGGGCGCTGGACAAGGTGCTCGACGCTGCGCGCCGGGATCCATCGGTGTACTTCGTCGAGGCTTCGATCAGCCCCAATGGCGCCCAGATCGGCAAGGTACTCATGGGGGTCTCCACCGCCGCCGTCGATCAAGAGCTCAAGGCGCTCGACCAGCGCTTTGCCGCCCTGATCGCCAGTAGCGAACAACTGGTCGGCGAGAGCCTCGGCGCTGCCGCAGCGGATAGCGGCAAGACCCTGCAGGCTCGTCTTGAGACGGCGCAGAACAGCGCCACTGCCATGCAGGCCAATACCGCGCAGACGGTTCGCGACGCGGCCGGCGAGCTGCGTTGGCGCATCGGGGTCGGCCTGGTGCTGGTCGGGCTTGGCGTGCTGTTGGTGGTTGCCGTGGTGCTGGGGCGGCGGGTGGTCAGCAAGCTGCGCCTGTTGATCGCTGCCCTCGACGACCTGGCGGCCGGGGAGGGCGACCTGACCAAGCGGGTGGCGCTCGACAGCCGTGACGAGATCGGCGACATGGCGTCGGCAGTCAACCGCTTCGTCGACAAGCTTCAGCCGATCGTCCGCGAAGCCGGTGAAGTGGCCCAGCGTACCGGGGTGGAGATCGGCACCATGGCCGAGCGTAATGCGGGGGCCGATGCAGCGGCAGCGTTGCAGCGCGACGAGGTGGCGGCGAGTCTGCGCGACCTGTCGAGCATGGCCGACGAGGCCCAGGCCGAGAGCCACGCCATGCAGGCGGCGCTGCA
This sequence comes from Pseudomonas wayambapalatensis, assembly GCF_049942315.1. Classification (NCBI taxonomy): domain Bacteria; kingdom Pseudomonadati; phylum Pseudomonadota; class Gammaproteobacteria; order Pseudomonadales; family Pseudomonadaceae; genus Pseudomonas; species Pseudomonas wayambapalatensis. The sequence continues at coordinate 18,485 of NZ_JBNFMU010000191.1, read as the reverse complement.
GCAGGTCGTGGATATCCGCCAGGCTACCGACGAGAACAGCCGTGCCTCGACCCAACTGGCCAAGCTGATCGAGAAGCTGGCGGGAGAAGTGGAAAGCGGCTCGCAGGTCATCGAGCGCCTTGCCAAGCAGAGCGAGCAGATCGAAGTAGTGCTGACCGTGATTCATGGTATCGCCGAGCAGACCAACCTGCTGGCACTCAATGCGGCGATCGAGGCAGCGCGGGCCGGCGAGACAGGGCGTGGTTTTGCAGTGGTGGCCGATGAAGTGCGGGCCCTGGCGAGCAAGACGCAGAGCTCCACCGGCGATATCCAGGCGCATATCGTTGCCTTGCAGCAGGGGGCGAAAGAGGCTGTGGCCACCATCGGCCAAGCCGGGCGTCAGGCCAGCGAAGGGCTGTTGGTGCTGCGCGATAACGAACGTCGCCAGCAGTCGGTGCAGGCGGCGGTGGAGCAGGTGCATGCCGCAATCGGCCTGGCGACTCGCGCCGCCGAACAGCAAGCCAGCGGCGCCCAGGCGGTGCGGGGGCGGGTCGAGAATATCCACGCGCAGGCAGAGCGCTCGGCCGAAGTGGTGATGCAGACCACTGCCAGCAGCAAGGTGCTGGATGATCTGGCTGCGCAGTTAAGGGCGAGCCTGGGGCAGTTCAGGGCTTGAGCAGGTGTCGATCCAGACAGGCACGAGATATCGTTGAGTTGCGCAGCGGCGGCAGCATTCTCGTAATGCTGTGCTTGTAGCGTCAGCGGTACGGTGCCGAACCGACGGGCTGGCCGCGCGATAAATATCGCGCGACAGCATTCGTCAACGTTGTGGCAAATTGATATCGCTCAATGCCCGGTTGTTGTAGCTTCGCTAGGCTCGCACCTTTCTGGGTGCGGCTGGGGCGGCTTCACACTCATGGAGAGAATAATTAATGCAATGGATGGGCGACATGCTGTCGGCGGTTTATGACGCGCGCGATACGCAAACGTTGTTGGAAGAGGTCAAGGCAGCCGCACGCCATCTGGGCTTCGATTACTGTGCCTATGGCCTGCGCACGCCGCTGCCAGTCACCAAGCCACGGATCTTCATGCTCAGCAACTACAGCCGGCCATGGTGTGATCATTACCATGCCAATGGGTACCTGCTTCTTGATCCGACGGTCCGCCACTGTCAGCGCTCGATGCAGCCAGTGGTCTGGGGCGACGAAATATTTGCCGACGCTCCGCAATTGTGGGATGAGGCGCGGCAGGCCGGTCTTCGCCACGGGTGGGCGCAATCGTGTCTGGAGGGGAGCAAGGGCGGGGGGATGCTGACCCTGGCGCGCTCCGGTGAAGGCATCGGCGAAGGTGAGCTGCGTGCCCATGAGACGCGGATGCGCTGGCTGGCGAATGTCGCCCACCAAGGCTTCTCGCGGCTGCTGTCGGATTCCTGGCAACCGCAGCCGCAGTCCCCGCTTTCCGAACGGGAGCGCGAAGTGCTGCGTTGGGCTGCCGATGGCAAGACGCTCAACGAGGTTGCCGACATCCTCACCTTGTCGATTGAAACGGTGAAATTCCACACCCGCAATGCCGGCGCCAAACTGGGCGCTGCGAATCGTACGGCAGCGGTAGCGCGGGCGGCGCTTCTGGGGTTGCTGGCCTAGCGCGAACGCCCTGCGCTTATGTGCAGAAGTACCCTGCCAAATAGTGCAGTTTTGCTATCACCCTACTTCGAGTCGAATACGCGTCCTTTCCACATTGGCCGGAGGACGCGAGATGGAGATCGTCGTTGGAACACAGCAGGAGCTAGGGCAGACGCGCTTGCAGCAGATGGACCGTTATCGTTATCGGGTATTCGTTGACACCCTGGGTTGGGAGCTGGCTTGTGATCCAGGTCGCGAGCGTGATCAGTTTGACCATGACGAGACGCTCTATGTGCTTGCCTGCAACGATCAGGAGCAGGTCATAGGCACCGCGCGCTTGCTGCCAACCAGCCAACGCTACCTGCTTGCAGAGGTGTTCCCGCAGTTGATGGGCGATCAGACACTGCCATGTGATTCGCGTATCTGGGAGCTGTCGCGCTTCTCCGCCATGGACTTTGGCCTGGCCGGGACGAGCTCTGGCGGCCAATTTTCCTCCGTCGTTGCCACACAGTTGCTGGATGCCGTGTTGCGCTGCGCGGCCGCTCGGGGCGTGCGGCAGTTGATCACCGTGTCACCACTGGGCATCGAGCGGTTGCTGCGCCGTGCAGGCTATCGCGCCCGTCGAGCCGCGGCACCGATGCGCGTGGGCGATCATTGGCTGTTCGCCTGCTGGATCGACGTCCCGACCCAGGCCTGCACAATTGGGGAGGTTACAGATGCCGCGGACTATCGTTCAATCCACCGCGCCGCATAGAAGCCCCTGGCTGCGGCCTGGACACCATCACTTGAAAGGACTTCTCCATGGATAACATTCTGGTCGTAATCGGTCATCCTGACTTGAGCAGCTCGCGGGCCAATGCCGCCATCGTCGAAGCCCTGCAAGGCAGCAATGTCACACTGCACCCCCTGTCGGCGGCATTGGGCAGCAATGGCTTCGACATTGCCGCCGAGCAGAAGCTGCTGTGCGCCCATGAGCGTATCGTGCTGCTGTTCCCGCTGTACTGGTACTCGTGCCCGGCATTGATGAAGCGCTGGATCGACGATGTCTTCACGCCCGGTTTTGCCTATGCACGCGGTGGCGACAAGCTGCAGGACAAGGAGTTTCTGATCGTCACCACCGTCGGGGCGCCAGCGTCCGGCTACCGCGCGGGCGGGTTCAACCGGTTCACGCTGGATGAGCTTCTGCGACCGCTGCAGCAGACTGTCGCCTACGTGAAAGGTCATTACCTGCCGCCGATTCCGTTGTTCGAGTCGGTGTTCATCGCCGATGAGCCGCTGGACGAGTCGGCGCGTGAAATCGCGGGCTTGATCACCAGCCGCCAGGAGTCGCCCGACGAGGCCTACGAGAAGCTCCTGCTCAAGGCCGAATTGGCTGCCATCGCCCTGCTGCAGCAATGACTGGGGCGTGCAGATGATGCCAGCGGCCCTGATTTGCGCCCCCAAGGATGTTCGTCTGGTCGCCGAGCTTGCGCAGCTGGATTTCCTGCACTGCGCTGCGGTGCGCGTCGGTGGGCGCATCACGGCCCTGCAGGCTTACTGCGCGATGACTGCGCATATCCCGGCGTGGCTGTCTGCGGCTTTTCGCCTTCGTGACTTCGTTTCCCGCCGGTTTCGGGTGGCCGACATCCATGGTTTTACACCCCGAACGGCCGAGCGGGAACCTGCGGTGGGCGAGCGCCTCGACTTCTTCACGGTGGAGGCGATCGATGCGCATCGGCTGGTCCTCACCTCCCGCGATACGCATCTGGCGGTCATGGTCTGCCTCGATCTCACACCTGCGGGCGAGGGGGTGCAGCGCTTGAGCGTGACGACCTCCGTCCAGCGATACAACGCCTTTGGAAGGCTCTACATGATCCCGGTCGGCCCTGCGCACGGCCCCATCGTCAAGCGCATGCTGAAGAACGCTGTGCTCGCCTTCCCCGTCGAACCCTATTAGGTAATCAACATGGAACGTCAGTTACCCCTGACCCCACAGGTCTTGCACAAGGGCACTGTGGACGACGTACTGCTCTCCGGATTTCAGGATCTTCTGCCGGCTCGTCTGACCCTCGAAGAGACCGACTTCCTGCTCGAACATCTCGATGAGCGCGGTTGTGCTGCGTTGGGCGCCCTGTATCGCGACGACGATCAAGGTGGCCGGGTGCTTGCCAGCGTCCCCGCCACACTCGGGCAGGAAGACTTCGATTCCCTCGACAGTTTCGAAATGAATGCCCAGGGCTACTATGCGTTGCACGAGGGCGGCTATCGACTGTCCGCCGCCTGGCTGCCTCGCCAGGTCGAGTGCTACCTGCAGAGGCGTTTCGGGTTGCCGGTAGCAGATCCGGCGTTGGTCACTCAATTGGCCGACACGCTGCACGCGCTGCCGGGCTGGACACGTGCCAACCTGTCGTCGTACGGCCTGATGAACGACACCAACAACTACTTTTTCTACAACAAGCCCCATGAGCACGTGCCTGGCCTGATGCTGATCGAAGTGGCTCGTCAGGCGATGTACCACTATTTCTACAGCCATTCGGGTTACCGGCGCGGTGAAATCTCGATCTCGATCGAAGACTTGTCCGTCTCCTTCAATAACTACACCGAGTCCACCTATGCGGTGGAGGTTGTGGTCCAGCACAGCGCTGGCGAGAAGCGCGCCCAGCCCCGGACGGTGGACAAGACCGCGATGTTCTTCCAGAACGGTAATCTGGTCACCACGCTGCGCCTGCGTGGCAGTGCGATCAAGATGCCGCTGTTCAAGCGCATGCGCACGGTCAACTTTCCGGAGAACCACTGGTTCGCCCCCTCCGACCGGGTGTTGCCGCAGGTCTTGTTGCACACGGCGCAAGGCACGGCAGTCGAAGGGTTGCTCGAGCATGTTTCATTGCGGGCGGTGAGGTTTCGCATGGAGGAAAACGCGCAGGCACCTGAGGTGGTGCAACTGTCCATCTATGTACGGGACATGGGTTTCCTGAGCTTCCCGATCGCAGAATGCCGACCTTCGCAACAGCCCTCGGTGCAACTGGCCGTATTCGCCAAGCTCGATCGCGCCACCCTGTCGACGCTCAAGGAAGTCATCAAGTGCCATTGCTTCCACGAGCCCTTGCAGGAGCTGTCGGTGGCTGCCCAGGCGAGCAATGATGCCCAGGGCACGCCTTGCAATGATCGGCAGAGCGGGTAACTGGCGTGGCCTCGGGATACCCGTTGACACGCCAGTCGATCACCCTCGGACGACACCTGAACCTGAAGAACCGTGTGTACTTCGCACCCATGGGTATCGATCTGGGTCGTGAAGGTTGCCTGACGCCGCAGATGCTGACCTTCTACAAGGGCATCATCGACGGAGGCTGCGCCATGGTGGTGTTGGCCAACTCAGCAGTCGATGCATCCACGCGGCTGCACGAGGGAGGGTTGTGCCTGTACGAGCAGCGTCACGTCGAGCACTTGGCGCCGCTGATCGACTACGGGCGGGAAAATGCCTGCCCTGTGGTCGTGCAATTGCAGCACTACGGCAGCCAAGGCGATCTGGCGCGCAGTGGCGGTGTTCTGCTGACGCCCAGCCGGGCGGTGGGTAGTCGAAGCCGTCGCGGTACGAGGGTCATGACTCACGAGGACGCCCGCAGCGTCTGTGCCCAGTTCGCCAATGCCGCACGTCTGGCGCAGCAAGCCGGTGCGCGCATGGTGCAATTGCAGGCCTCCAATGGCTACCTGTTGAGCAGCTTCCTCTCGCCCTACAGCAACCGACGAACGGATCGCTACGGCGGCTCGCCGTTGCGCCGGGCCCGTCTGCTGCTGGAGGTCATGGACGCGATCGTGGAGGCAACCCAGGGCGGAATCGACATCTCCGTGCGTCTGGGTATCGATGATTGCCTGGGTGACAAGGGGCAGCAACCGGCACTGCTCGAGCAGGTGGTCCCTGCGCTGGAGCGTGCAGGTGTGGCGGCCTTGATGTGTTCGGCGGCAATCAAGGAAACGTTCCACTACATGCTGCGTGCCGATCCGCGTGTTCACGCCATGCTGGTGCATGGCGTGAAGCACATCCGTGAACTGACGTCGCTCCCGGTCGGCTTTGCCGGCTTCACAGGCTCGCTGGCCCAGGCCGAGGCCTTGCTCGAGCTGGGCGTCACTGACCTGGTGGGCATGAGTCGTGCCCTGTTCGCTGACAACGATCTGGTGAACAAGTCGTTGCAGGGCAAGCCGGGAAGCGTTCAGGCCTGTCGATTCGAGGGCAACTGTTTCCGTGACAAGAGCAATCCCCAGCTGGATCGCGTGTACTGCTGCGTCAATGAGCGGTACAAGCGGCCAGCCTCTATTCGATATGACTAAGGAGAGTCCAGATGCAGTTCCAGGGAAAGACCATCGTTGTCACCGGTGGCAGCAGTGGTATCGGCCTGAGCATTGCCCGGCGGCTGAGCGAGGAGGGGGCGCGCGTCGTCGTGCTTGGGCGCAGCCTGGAGAAGGGGCGTTCGGCGCTTGAGCAACTGGGCGCGCAGGCCAGTTTCATCCCGTGCGATGTCGCTGAGCCTGGCGCGGTGCGCGATGCCTTCGCCGAGATCGAGGCGCGTTTCGGCGGACTCGACCATGCCGTCAATGCCGCGGGTATCACAGCACCGTATGCACAGGTCGCCGACCTTCAGGTACAGGACTGGGAGCGGGTCGTGCGTATCAATCTGAACGGCCCGTTGTATTGCCTGCAACATGAGTTGCGGTTGATCGCCAGGAAGCCAGGTGGCTCGATCGTCAATCTGTCCTCCTGCGCGGGGGTGATGGCCATGCCCAACCAGGCTGCTTATGTGGCGAGCAAGGCAGGGCTCAACGCCCTGACCCAAGTGGTGGCGATGGAGAATGCCTGCGACCGCGATGGACGCCACGCGGTGCGTGTCAATGCGGTAGCGCCAGGGCCGATTCTTGGCGGGATGAATTCTCCGGAACGGCTGGCGGCCAATCCTGCGGGCACCGAGCGCAAGATCAACGCCACTGTCATGAAGCGCTTCGGCGAGGCAAGCGAGGTGGCTGCTGCAGTGCTGTTCCTGCTTGGCGACGGCGCCAGCTACATGACTGGCAGCGTGTTGAGCGTCGATGGCGGTTATCACATCGGCAAGTTCGAGTGAGGCGCTGATGGCTCACATATTCATTACGGGCGTCAGTTCGGGCATCGGGCTGGCACTGGCCAGGTTGCACCTTGAGCGGGGCGATGAGGTCTGGGGGATTTCGCGACGGATACCAACGGCGCTGCTGGAGCATCCGCGCATGCATTTCCGGGCGCTGGATCTTTGTGCGGGCGAGGCTGTCCAGCCTGTTCTGCAGGCCTTCATCGGTGAGACGACATTCGAAACGGCCTACCTTAACGCCGGAACATTCGGTAGCGCGCCGGAGCTTGCGAGCAATACGCCAGTGGAATCCTTCCGCTCGGTGCTGGAGCTCAACCTGGTGGCGGTGAAATGGGTGCTTGACCTGCTGTTGTGCCGACAGGCCAAGGTTAGCCAGGTGGTGTTCTCGGCCTCGGTTTCAGGCATCCGTCAGCGCGCAGGCATGCTTTCCTACAGCGTCTCCAAAGCCGCCCTCAACGCCCTGGCCAAGGTCTACCAGTTGGAGAATCCGCAGGTGTTCTTTGCGGTGCTGGGGTTATGCAATGTCGCCACCACCGTGGCGCAAACCATCCTGCAGGCCGACGAGCGCTTTCCCGAACTGGTGGCCTTGCGAGAGCGCTCGACGCAGCCGGGGTACATCGTCAGCGCACAACAACGCGCCGCGCAAATCGTCGACCTGCTTGGCCGACGTCACGCAATCGCGCTGCAATCAGGACAATTCTACGAAGTCAGAGAGCTTCTCGAACGCATGCACATGGAGGTTTGCCAATGAATCAATCCCGTTACGCCAACATCGTCCGGATCGGCGCGATCTATGACATCGTCGCCACCCTGCCATTTGCCGTTCCATTGCTGAGTGCCTGGGCATTCCAGCTTTTTGCAGGGCTCGATGCCTGGCTTGGCCTGGGTACGTCCTTCAGCGTGCTCGACCCCACCTCGATGTTCTTCATCAATCTAGGTGCCCTGGCTTATGTCATCTGGGGTGTGGCGCGCCTGCGCGAACCTTCGGTGGCCAATGGTCGACTCGATGCGTTGCTGCGTCTGTTGGTCGTCGGTCTGCAGATGGTGGCTCTGAGCCAGGGAGCGACGCCGATCCTTTGGGGGCTGGCGGTGGTTCTGTCGATTTTCGCGGTATTGCAGCTGCGCAGACCGAACCATGCCGTTAGTGCCGCAGCGGAAAAACGCGCGCTGGGCTATTGAATGGCTGTGCCCGGGCCGCCTGCGCCCGGGCCTCGATGCTACGCCTTGTTCAGGTACATCCGCGTGGTCAGCAGGTATACCGGCAATCCCGATACCAGGATCAGCAACGCCGCATAGGGCGCTGCCGCTGCGAACTCGACGTTGGCCGTGTGCGCCCAGACTTCCGTGGCCAGGGTGGTCATGCCCGTGGGGCTGAGCAGCAGGGTCGCGGTCAGCTCCTTCATGGCATCCAGGAACACCAGGGCGAAGGCCGCCGCCAGTGCCGGGAAGATGATCGGCAGGGTGACCCGGCAGAACGCCGCGAAGCTGCTGGCGCCCAGGGTGCGGGCGGCTTCCTCGAGTGTCGGCGAGGCCTTGTTCAGCGCTGTGCGCACTGGCGCCTGGGCCAGGGGCAGGAAGAGCAGGGCGTAGGCCAGGATCAGCAGTGCAGTGGTCTGGTAGAGCGCTGGCACGTAGTGCAGGGCGAAGAACACCAGGGTCAATGCGATCACCAGGCCCGGCAGAGCATGCAGCAGGTAGGGCAGGCGTTCGGCCCAGATCGCCAGACGGCCTTTGTAGCGCACCACCAGGAAGCTGATCGGCAATGCCAGCACTACGCAGAAGCCAGCACCGCCAAGCGATACCGACAGGGAGGTGAGCAAGGCCTTGCCGATTGCCGCGACCGGGAAGGCTGCCGATGAGCCGACACTCAGCCAGTAGCCGAGCATGGCCAGCGGAATCCCGCTGCCCAACACCGCCAGTCCAAGGCAGAACAGTTGTGCCGGCAGGCTCCAGCCTTTGAGTCGCAATGGCTGTGCACGACGCGCCACGCCCTGGCCGATGCGCACGTGGCGGGCCTTGCCGCGAACGCGCAGTTCCAGCCAAAGCATCACCAGGCACAGTGCCAGCAGCACAGCCGAGAGCATTGCCGCGTTAGCGTTGCTGAACTCCAGTTCGAACTGCTGGTAGATCGCCGTGGTGAAGGTCTGCAGGCCGAGGATCGACAGTGCGCCGAACTCCACCAGCATGTGCAGGGCGATCAGCAACGCACCGCCGAGCATGGCTGGCCACAGCAACGGCAGGGTGACCTTGAGGAACACGTCCCAGCGGCTGCAGCCGAGGGTGCGGGCCGACTCCTCCAGCGAGGTGTCCAGATTGCGCAAGGTTGCCGCCACCGGCAGGAACACCAGTGGATACTTTGACAGCGCCATCACCAGGATCGCCCCGCCGAGCCCTTCGAAGTCCGAGCTCAGCGACACCCAGGTGAAGCTGCTGACGAACGACGGTACGGCAAACGGCAGGCACAACACCACGCCCCACAGGCGGCGCCCGCGCAGGTCGCTGCGTTCGAGCAGCCAGGCCAGCGCCAGGCCGACCACCATGCACACCAGGGTGACACCGACCATCAGCAGCAAGGTGTTGCGCAGCAACCCCCAGACGAAGGGGCGCCAGAGCAGGCGCAGGGCTTCATGCCAGCCGGCTTCCCAGGCTTTGATGGCGACATACAGCAATGGCAACAGGCTCATCGCCACCAGGAACAGCACAGGCAGCACCACCCACACGGAGGGGCGCTTGCGGCGTGGCACGAAGCGTACCAGGGCCGGGTCGGGCGCGGCGGCAGTCATCAGAGCAGACCGACCTCGCGTTCGAGCTCGATGGCTTCTTCGGCATTGCCGAGGTCTGCCGGGCTGATCTTCGGTGGGCGCAGCTCTTCGAACGGCTTCAGACCGCGGTCAGACACCATGCCTTTGTGCAGTGGATATTCGGCGGTGGTCTGGGTGATCACGCGCTGGCCTTCTTCGCTGGCCATCCAGTTGAGCAGCGCTTGGGCTTCCTTGGGATGCTTGCTGGCCTTGACCGCTGCGGCGCCGGAAATGGTGACCAGGTTGCCGGCATCGCCATCGGCCAGGTAGTACAGCTTGGAGTCGAGCTTGCCGCGCTCGCGCTCCAGGGCGTACCAGTAATAGTTGTTCACCAGCACGGCAGCGACTTCGCCTTTTTCCACCGCTTTCAGGGCGACCATGTTGTTGGTGTAGGTCTTGCCGAACGCCTTCAGGCCGGTGAGCCATTCTTCGGTGGCCTCGCGGCCGTGCATCTTGAGGATGGCCACGGCCTGTTCCTGGAAGGCGCCGCTGGTCGGTACGTAACCGACGCGGCCGTCCCACTCAGGATCGGCAAAGTCCATCACGGTGGTGGGTAGGTCTTTCTCGTCGATCTTCTTCGGGTTGTAGACCACCACGCGGGTGCGCGCGGTCACGCCCATCCAGGTGCCGTTGGCGCCCACGTATTCCTTGGGCAGCATGTCCAGGGTGGCGTCGTCGATTTTCGCCAGCAGGCCCAGTTCGCCCAGGTTGTTCAGGGGTGGGGATTCTTCGGTGTAGATGACGTCGGCAGGCGAGCGTGTGCCTTCCTCGATGATCTGGCTGGCCAGCTGGTTGCTGCTGCCCTTGCGGATATTGATGTGGATACCGGTCTTGGCCTCGTAGGCCTTGGCGATGGCTTCGCCGATTTCCTTGTGCTGGCCGTTGTACAGGGTCAGGCTGACCGGTTCGTCTGCCAGGGCGGCCGGCGCGCCAATCACCAGGCCCAGGACAGCGGCGGCCAAGGTGCGCATCAGCGGTTTCGGGCGGATCGTCATGCGGGTACTTCCTCGCTTACGGCTACATATTTCGAAACAATGGTAAACGAAATCGTTTCTCATGTGGCCGTATGAGGGCAAATAGTCGGGAGGAGGCGGATGCTGGCGCGGCGGGAGGGCAAAAAACGCAGGCAAGAAAAAACCCACTAGCAAGCTAGTGGGTTTTTATATGGTGCCCAGGAGAAGACTCGAACTTCCACGACCGTTAAGTCACTGATACCTGAAACCAGCGCGTCTACCAATTCCGCCACCTGGGCAAAGCTTTTACATCTACAGCATGAAACTTGAATCGTGTTGCTGAATGACAGAAAAACCTGCTATCTATCATTCGAAATATTTGGTGCCCAGGAGAAGACTCGAACTTCCACGACCGTTAAGTCACTGATACCTGAAACCAGCGCGTCTACCAATTCCGCCACCTGGGCACACATTTTGTCGAGGTCACATGATGCTTTACATCAGGTTTCATCTCAACTACAACGTCGGCTGTCCGTCGTTGTGGTGCGCACTATACGGATGCCCCTGAGGGCTGTAAAGCCCCGGATCGAAAAAAATTTCAAAAAATTCAAGTTGTTGATTCCAGTGACCTATTGCCGCTGCCGGGGCGCCCGGCAGGGGCTGTCCAAGGCAAAGATTTCCGGTTTCAATACGCGTATGCCAGAATCCCTATCTATATACCCCAAGGTGAACCCCTTCTGATGGCCGATTGGCAATCCCTCGATCCCGAGGCCGCTCGCGAAGCGGAAAAATACGAGAATCCCATCCCCAGCCGTGAGCTGATCCTGCAGCGCCTTGCCGACCGTGGCGAACCCGCCGCGCGCGAGGAGCTGGCGGCAGAGTTCGGTCTGTACGAAGAAGACCAGATCGAGGCCCTGCGCCGCCGTCTGCGCGCAATGGAGCGTGATGGTCAGCTTATCTATACCCGGCGCGGCACCTATGCCCCGGTAGACAAGCTCGACCTGATCTGCGGCCGTGTCTCCGGCCACCGCGATGGCTTCGGCTTCCTGATCCCCGACGACGGCAGCGAAGACCTGTTCCTCAGCCCTGCGCAGATGCGCCTGGTGTTCGACGGCGACCGTGGCCTTGCCCGCGTGTCCGGTGTCGATCGCCGTGGTCGCCGCGAAGGCGTGCTGGTCGAGATCATCTCCCGCGCCCATGAAAGCGTGGTTGGCCGCTACTTCGAAGAAGGCGGCATCGGCTATGTGACCCCCGACAACCCGAAGATCCAGCAGGAAGTGCTGGTGACTGCGGGGCGCAACGGCGGCGCCAAGATCGGCCAGTTCGTCGAGATCAAGATCACTCACTGGCCGACCCCGCGGTTCCAGCCGCAAGGTGACGTGGTCGAGGTGATCGGCAACTACATGGCGCCGGGCATGGAGATCGATGTCGCCCTGCGCAGCTACGACATTCCGCACGTCTGGCCCAAGGACGTGATCAAGGAAGCGCGCAAGTTCCGCTCCGAAGTCGAAGAGAAGGACAAGGAAAAACGCATCGACCTGCGTCACCTGCCGTTCGTCACCATCGACGGCGAGGACGCCCGCGACTTCGACGATGCCGTCTATTGCGAGCCTTTGGGCAAGCTGCGCCTGTTCTCCGGTGGCTGGCGCCTGTACGTGGCGATCGCCGACGTTTCCAGCTACGTGCGCCTGGGCTCGGCCCTGGACGTCGAGGCCCAGCAGCGCGGCAACTCGGTGTACTTCCCCGAGCGTGTGATTCCGATGCTGCCCGAGGAACTCTCCAACGGCCTTTGCTCGCTGAATCCGCATGTCGATCGCCTGGCCATGGTCTGCGAGATGACCATCAACAAGGCCGGCCAGATGGTCGACTACCAGTTCTATGAAGGCGTGATCCACTCCCATGCGCGTCTGACCTACAACAAGGTCAGCAGCATGCTCGAGCACTCCCGCACTCGCGAAGGCAAGGCGCTGCGTGAGGAGTACAGCGCAGTCCTGCCGGACCTCAAGCACCTCTACGCGCTGTACAAGGTGCTGGTCGATGCCCGCCATACCCGTGGTGCAATCGACTTTGAAACCCAGGAAACCCGGATCATCTTCGGCGAAGACCGCAAGATCGACGAAATTCGTCCGACCGTGCGCAACGACGCCCACAAGCTGATCGAGGAATGCATGCTGGCGGCCAACGTCGCCACCGCCGAGTTCCTGCAGAAGCACAACGTGCCGTCGCTGTACCGCGTGCACGATGGTCCGCCACCGGAGCGCCTGGAAAAACTGCGCGCCTTCCTCGGTGAGCTGGGGCTGTCGCTGCACAAGGGCAAGGATCCATCGCCGAAGGACTACCAGGCCCTGCTGGCGAGCATCGCCGGGCGCCCGGACTTCCACCTGATCCAGACCGTCATGCTGCGCTCGCTGAGCCAGGCGGTGTACAGCACCGAGAACAACGGCCACTTCGGCCTGAACTACGAGGCTTACACCCACTTCACCTCGCCGATCCGCCGTTACCCTGACCTGCTGGTGCACCGCGCCATCCGCAGCGTGATCCGCTCGAAGATCGATACCCCGCACGTCAAGCGCGCCGGTGCGATGAGCATTCCCAAGGCGCGGATCTACCCGTACGACGAGAACAGCCTCGAGCAGATGGGCGAGCAGTGCTCGATGACCGAGCGCCGCGCCGATGAAGCCACCCGCGACGTGGTCAACTGGCTCAAGTGCGAATACATGCGCGACCGCGTGGGTGAGACTTTCCCAGGCGTGATCACCGCAGTGACCGGTTTCGGCCTGTTCATCGAGTTGACCGACATCTATGTCGAAGGCCTGGTGCACGTCAGTGCGCTGCCGGGCGATTACTACCACTTCGATCCTGTGCACCACCGCCTGGCCGGTGAGCGTACTGGCCGCAGCTTCCGCCTGGGCGACACCATCGAAGTCAAGGTGATGCGCGTCGACCTCGAGCAGCGCAAGATCGACTTCGAGCTTTCCGAGGCCGCGATCAAGGCGCCGGGCGGCCGCAAGCCGCGTAGCGAATCGGCTGACACCGGCAAGCCTGCGGGCACCAAAGGTTCGGTCAAGTCCGAGCCTGCACCGGCTACCGAGGCGAAGATTTCGCCCAAGCCGCGCAGCCGCAAGAGCGAAGCTTCCGAGGCCTACTTCCCGAAAGATGCCGTGCAGCGTAATGCCGAGGTGCGCAAGAGCCGCGAAATGAAGAAGGCGCTGATGGGGGATGCGCGGCAGCACACCAGTGCCAAGGCCGAGAAGGGCACCAAGGCGTCCGGCAAGACCAAGCATCGCAAAGGCCCGTCGAAATCCGGCGCGCCACGTAAGGGCAAGAGCGGCAAGTCATGAGTCAGCTGGAAAAAATCTACGGCGTGCATGCCGTGCAGGCGTTGTTGCAGCACCATCCCAAGCGGGTCAAGCAGATCTGGTTGTCGGAAGGGCGTAGCGAGCCACGTCTTCAGACGCTGCTGGCGCTGGCTGCAGAAAACCGCGTTGCGGTCGGCCAGGCCGAGCGCCGTGAGCTGGACGCCTGGGTCGAGGGCGTGCACCAGGGTGTGGTCGCCGAGGTGAGCCCCAGCCAAGTGTGGGGCGAGGCGATGCTCGAGGAGTTGCTCGAGCGCACCGAGACGCCGCCGCTGATCCTGGTGCTCGACGGTGTCACCGACCCGCACAACCTCGGCGCCTGCCTGCGCACCGCCGATGCTGCGGGCGCGACGGCCGTGGTGATTCCCAAGGACAAGTCGGCCACGCTCACCGGCGTGGTGCGCAAGGTCGCCTGTGGCGCTGCCGAGGTGATCCCGCTGGTGGCCGTGACGAACCTGGCGCGTACCCTGGAGAAACTCCAGCAGCGTGGCCTTTGGGTGGTCGGCACTGCTGGCGAAGCGGAGCAGGAGATCTATCAGCAGGACCTCACCGGGCCCCTGGTGATGATCATGGGCGCCGAAGGCAAGGGCATGCGCCGCCTGACCCGCGAGCATTGCGACTTCCTGGTGAAGCTGCCGATGGCCGGCAGTGTCAGCAGCCTGAACGTCTCGGTGGCGACCGGGGTGTGTCTGTTCGAGGCGGTGAGGCAGCGTCAGGCCAAGCGTTGAGAGCCTGAAGCGGCGGCGTTCCTTTCGCGGGCAAGTCGGACCGCCGAACCGCCGCTCCCACGGGGCCTGTGCAGGTCTGTAGGAGCGGGCTTGCCCGCGAAAGAGTCACCGCCGCTCTCACATACCCCGCCAATATGTTTCCGACTGTTCAAATAATCGCCAATCACCTTGCTTGTCCAACCCGCCTTCTCTACAATTGCGCCCCTTGCCGTGCTGGCAGGTGCGCATGCGCCTTCCCTCAAGCAAGACATACAGTGTCATTCACTCCTTGTCTGACCAGATTCGCTGGCAGACTACTAACCCGTAAGGAGCATTCATGCGTCATTACGAAATCATCTTCCTGGTTCACCCGGACCAGAGCGAGCAAGTCGGCGGCATGGTCGAGCGTTACACCAAGCTGATCGAAGAAGATGGTGGCAAGATCCACCGCCTGGAAGACTGGGGCCGTCGTCAACTGGCCTACGCAATCAACAATGTTCACAAGGCTCACTACGTGATGCTGAACGTTGAGTGCACCGGCAAGGCCCTGGCCGAGCTGGAAGACAACTTCCGCTACAACGATGCCGTGATCCGTAACCTGGTCATCCGTCGCGACGAAGCCGTTACCGGCCAGTCCGAGATGCTGAAGGCTGAAGAGAACCGCAGCGAGCGCCGTGAGCGTCGCGAGCGTCCTGAGCATGCTGACTCCGCCGATGGCGACGACAGCAATGACAGCGACTCCAGCGATAACGCTGACGAGTAATCCACGGACCTTTAGAGGAGCCTATTAAATGGCACGTTTCTTCCGTCGTCGTAAATTCTGCCGCTTCACTGCTGAAGACGTGAAAGAGATCGACTTCAAAGATCTCAACACCCTGAAAGCTTACGTATCCGAAACCGGCAAGATCGTTCCAAGCCGTATCACTGGTACCAAAGCTCGTTATCAGCGTCAGCTGGCTACCGCTATCAAGCGCGCCCGCTTCCTGGCCCTGCTGCCCTACACCGACAGCCACGGCCGCTGAGACCGGGTCGTCGACAAGCAGTAAGGGATAGGCATGCGAGCGTTGGCTGATTTCATCATGCGCGGTCGTGTGCAGGCCACTGTCGTGGTGGCTGGTTGTGCGGCATTGCCGCTGTTGTTCTGGTTGAGTGCCGCCGCCGGGAGCCTGGTGTTCCTGCGGCGTGGTTTCAAGGACGCATCCTCGGTCATCGTGTGGGGCATCTTGCCCGCGCTGGCCTGGTGGGTCTTCGGCGAGCCGCGCACCTTGATGGTGCTGCTGGGGACGCTGGGGCTGGCTGCGCTGTTGCGCGCCGGGCATTCCTGGAACCGGGTGCTGTTGTCCAGCATCGCCTTGGGCCTGTTGTACGGTGTCATCCTCGGTTCAGTGTTCCGCGAACCGATCGAAGCTCTGGCGCGAGCGCTTGAAAAAGCCCTGCCGCAGATGCTCGACGGTCTCTACCAGCAGTTGACGGTAGAGGAGCAGGCACACCTGGGGGCACTCATCGTACCGGTGCTCAACGGCCTGATTGCAGCTTTGCTGCAGGTCGTCAGCGTTCTGGCCCTGATGTTGGGCCGGTACTGGCAGGCCGCGTTGTACAACCCGGGAGGTTTCGGCCGCGAGTTTCAAGCGGTGCGGATTCCCCTGGTGCCGGCACTGGTGCTGCTGGCGTGCATGGTGTTCGGACCGAACTTCGGTTCCGCCGTCGCCTTGCTTACGCCGCTGTGCAGTGTGCCGCTCATGTTCGCGGGCATCGCCCTGCTGCATGGGCTGGTGGCCCAGAAACGCCTGGCCAGGTTCTGGCTGGTGGGGTTGTACGTCACGCTGGTGCTGTTCATGCAGCTGACCTATCCGTTGCTCGTGGTCTTGGCCATTGTCGACAGCCTGATTGATTTTCGCGGTCGCCACTCCCCCAAGGGGAATGATTCCGCGAACGGTGAAGGTTAAAAGTTAAGAGGTTTTACCAAATGGAACTGATCCTGCTGGAAAAAGTCGCCAACCTGGGCAACCTGGGCGACAAAGTAAAAGTTAAGGCTGGTTACGGCCGTAACTTCCTGCTGCCATTCGGCAAGGCCACCGTTGCCAACGCCGCTAACCTGGCTGCATTCGAAGAGCGTCGCGCAGAGCTGGAAAAAGCCGCTGCCGACAAGAAAGCTTCGGCTGAAAGCCGCGCTGCCCAACTGGCCGAGCTGGAAGTGACCATCACTGCCACCGCTGGCGACGAAGGCAAGCTGTTCGGTTCGATCGGCACCCACGACATCGCTGATGCCCTGACCGCCTCCGGCGTTGAAGTGGCCAAGGCTGAAGTTCGTCTGCCGAACGGCACCATCCGTCAGGTTGGCGAATACGACGTAGCCGTGCACCTGCACAGCGACGTTGAAGCCACCGTACGTGTGGTCGTCGTAGCTGCCTAAGCTGCGCTGACTGACTGGCCCCTCGCGGGCCAGCCGGTTAACATCGGGCACGGTCCTGTTTTTCAGGCCGTGCCCTTTGTCTTTTTGAACCCCCCAGAATTCTTGCGTGGCCATGAACGAGATTACCAATCCCGAACAGCTCGACCTGCAAACCGCTGCCCTGAAGGTGCCGCCGCATTCCATCGAGGCCGAACAGGCTGTGCTCGGTGGCTTGATGCTGGATAACAACGCCTGGGAGCGAGTGCTGGACCAGGTGTCCGATGGCGATTTCTACCGGCATGACCACCGCCTGATCTTCCGTGCCGTGCACAAGCTGGCCGATGCCAACCAGCCGTTCGACGTTGTCACCCTGCACGAGCAACTGGACAAGGAAGGCCTATCGACCCAGGTCGGTGGCCTGGCGTACCTGGCCGAGCTGGCCAAGAACACCCCGTCGGTGGCCAACATCAAGGCCTACGCCGCGATCATCCGCGAGCGGGCGACGCTGCGCCAATTGATCAGCATCAGTACCGACATCGCCGACAACGCCTTCAACCCGCAAGGGCGCAACGCCGAAGAGATTCTCGACGACGCCGAGCGGCAGATCTTTCAGATCGCCGAGGCGCGGCCCAAGACCGGTGGCCCGGTGGGGGTCAACGAGCTGTTGACCATGGCCATCGACCGCATCGACACCTTGTTCAACTCCGACAGCGACATCACCGGTGTGTCCACCGGCTTCACCGACCTGGACGAGAAGACCAGCGGCCTGCAGCCCGCCGACCTGGTCATCGTTGCCGGCCGTCCGTCGATGGGCAAGACCACCTTCGCCATGAACCTGGTCGAGAACGCGGTACTGCGCAGCGACAAGGCCGTGCTGGTGTTCTCCCTCGAGATGCCTGGCGAATCACTGATCATGCGTATGCTCTCGTCGCTGGGGCGCATCGACCAGACCAAGGTCCGTTCCGGCCAGCTCGACGACGACGACTGGCCGCGCCTGACCTCGGCGGTCAATCTGCTCAATGACCGCAAGCTGTTCATCGACGACACCGCCGGGATCAGCCCCTCGGAGATGCGTGCTCGTACCCGCCGCCTGGCGCGCGAGCACGGCGAGATCGCGCTGATCATGGTCGACTACCTGCAGCTGATGCAGATCCCGGGCTCGGCTGGTGACAACCGGACCAACGAAATTTCCGAGATCTCGCGCTCGCTCAAGGCCCTGGCCAAGGAATTCAACTGCCCGGTCATCGCCCTGTCCCAGCTCAACCGCTCCCTGGAGCAGCGTCCGAACAAACGCCCGGTGAACTCCGACTTGCGTGAATCCGGTGCAATCGAGCAGGACGCCGACGTGATTATGTTCGTCTACCGTGACGAGGTGTATCACCCAGAGACCGAGCACAAGGGCGTGGCGGAAATCATCATCGGCAAGCAGCGTAACGGCCCGATCGGTTTTGTACGCCTGGCCTTCATCGGCAAGTACACCCGCTTCGAGAACCTCGCGCCGGGCATGTACAACTTCGACGACGACGAATAACCACCCGGAACTGAATCGGCCCCCCTGTGGGAGCGGGTTTACCCGCGAATGCGA
>NZ_JBNFMU010000190.1:0-10044 GCF_049942315.1 Pseudomonas wayambapalatensis | reverse complement strand
GTTGGTGGCTGCGCGGTTGATCTAACCCCCCTGTGTAGCCGGTGCCATGTGTTCACTGCTTTTGTAGGAGCGGGCTTGCCCGCGAACACCGGCTTGGCCGGTGCCCTGCACCGCGGTGTATGTTTCGCGGGCAAACCCGCTCCTGCAAGCGCTGCCCGGATCGCGTATATAGTGACTCGAGTCTTGTCCAAGGAACTCCACGCGTGCTGGCAACTTCCCTCGTCCTGATCGCCGCCCTGCTGCATGCCACCTGGAACACCCTCATCAAGTTCAGCGCCGAGCGCCTGCTGGTAATCGCCAGCATGGACGCGGTGGCGCTGGTCTTCGCGGTGCTGGCGGTGGCGTTCGTCGAGCCCCCTCCGGCGGCGATCTGGCCATGGCTGCTGGCCTCGGCGCTGGCCGAGCAGGCCTATCGTGTCCTGCTGATCAAGGCCTACCGGGTCGGTGACCTGGGCCTGGTCTATCCTCTGATGCGGGGATTGTCGCCGCTGGTGGTGCTGGGGCTGACCCTGGCCTTTGCCGGTGAATCGCTGAGCAACCAGCAGATCATTGGCATTCTGCTGATCCCCTGCGGCATGGCGTGTCTGCTCTGGCAGGGCGGTGGCGGTGATCGTCTGCCCTGGTCGATGCTGCCGGTGGTGGCGCTGATCGGCCTGTGCATCGGCTGTTACACCTGGTTCGACGGCCAGGCGGTGCGCCTGTGGGGTAAACCCTGGGACTACCTGGTCTGGCTTACGCTGCTGAGTGCCTGGCCGTTCCCGGTGCTGGCAGGCGTGGCCCGACGTGAACCCTTCGTGCAGTTCTGGCGCAGCCAGTGGCGGCTTGGGTTGGCGGTGGGGCTGTGTGTATTGCTGAGTTACGCCCTGGTGCTGTGGGCCATGCACCTGGGGTCGGTGGCCGAGGCGGCGGCGCTGCGGGAGGTCAGTGTGATCCTGGTGGTGCTGTTGGGCATGCGCTACCTCAAAGAACCTTTTGGCGGTCCGAGACTCTTAGCTTGCGGGCTGGTCCTGGCAGGCATGCTGGTGATGAAGCTCTGACCTTTCTGAACGAGGAGCCAGTCCATGACCGTTGCCCTGTGGTGCATCCTGATCGCCCTGGTCCTGCCGCCGTTGTGCGCATTGATCGCCAAAGTCGCCAGTGGCCGTTTTGGCTTGAGCGACAACCATGATCCGCGAGCCTTTCTCGACACGCTCTCAGGCTTGCCTCGGCGCGCTAATGCGGCGCAGCAGAACGGCTACGAGGCGTTTCCTGCCTTCGCCGCAGCGGTGCTGGTGGCCGATATCGTCGGTAACGCCGAGCAAGTGACCCAGGATGTACTGGCGGTGCTGTATATCACCAGCCGGCTGCTGTACATCATCTGTTACCTGGCGGACTGGGCGGCGTTGCGCTCGCTGGTGTGGTTTGCCGGGTTGGCGTTGATCGTGTCGTTGTTCGTCGTATCGGCGTGAAGCCATCGCGGGGCAAGCCCGCGATAGCTTCACCACCGATCACGGCACCTTCGGCACTTCAGGCAGGGCAGCCCCCTTGGGCCACAGCATCCAGATCTGTCCTTGCTGCTTCATGTTGCCTGCCAGCTCGCCGGCCTCGGGGCCGGTGCCCCAGAACAAGTCGGCGCGCACTTCGCCGGTGATCGCGCCGCCGGTGTCCTGCGCACCCACCGGGCGCACCACCGGCGAGCCATCCGGCCGGGTGGTGGACAGCCACAGCAGGCTGCCCAGCGGAATCACCTTGCGGTCGATGGCCACGCTGTAGCCTGCGGTCAATGGCACGTTGAGCGAGCCGCGCGGGCCTTCGTTGCTGTCGGGGCCTGCGGCGAAGAACACATAGCTCGGGTTGCTCGCCAGCAGCTCCGGCACCCGCTGGGGGTTGGCCTGGGCCCAGGCGTGGATGCTGCCCATGGTCACGTCTTCTTTTTTCAATTGGCCCTGGTCCACCAGCCAGCGGCCAATCGGTCGGTAAGGGTGGCCGTTCTGGTCGGCATAGCCCAGGCGCAGTTGGCGACCGCTTTCCAGTTGCACGCGACCGGAACCCTGGATCTGCAGGAACTGCAGGTCCATCGGGTCGGTCAGCCAGGCCAGCACCGGCGCCTTCACACCCTGGCGGTTGATCACTTCGGCGGTGTCGTAGGGCTTGAGCACGCGACCTTCGAGACGACCGCGCAGGCGTTTGCCCTTGAGTTCGGGGTATACGCTGGCCAGGTCGACCACGATCATGTCGTCGGGCGGACCATAGACCGGGACACTGGCCTTTGCCGTCCGTGTCAGGCTGCCGGGATAGACCGGTTCGTAGTAGCCGGTGATCAGGCCATTGGCGTTGTTTTCTGCAGAGCGCAGACCATAGACCTGCAGATTCTGTTGCAGGAAGGCGCGTACCTGGGCGGCGTCTGCCGGTACTCCGGCAGCGGCATTGCAGGTAGCGGCCCACACCGGATCACGCTTGAGTTTCTCGCAGCCGTTGCGCCAGGCCTGGAAGCCTGCGAGCAGGTCGGTGTCAGTGACGCTCGGTAAATCTTGCCAGGTGGCATCGGCATAGGTGGCGATGGCGTGGGGCTCAGGTTTTGTACCCTCACCGCCGTTGCAGCCGGCTAGCAGGGCCAGGGCCGGGAGTGCCCAGGCGAGAGGGCGCAAAGCAGATTTCATAAGCAGGGTCCTGTTGCGGGCAGAGATGAAAAATCGCCCTTGTCTTTTGTGTGGCTATTGGTCTTTACCCGGCGGGCAGCGATACTGGCGACCCGTTCATGCAGGCCGAAGAGACCGTGATGTTCAAGCGATTGACCGTAGTGCTGCTCGCCACCCTGGCCCTGACCGCTTGCGAGCGTGTCGATCCGAACTCGCCATTGGGCCAGCGCAAGGCGATCTTCAAGGACATGCTCAAGACCAGCGAAGACCTGGGCGGTATGTTGCGCGGCCGCTTGCCGTTCGACGGGATGAGGTTCGCCGAGGGGGCGGTGAAGCTCGATACCCTGGCCCACGAACCCTGGCAGCACTTCCCGCAGGCGCGTGACGGGGGGGACAGCAGCGCCCGGCCTGAGGTCTGGGAGCGCCAGGCGCGGTTTCATGACCTGGCCCGCCAGCTCGAGGGGGTTACCGGCGAACTGGTCGGTGTGACCCGCAGCCAGCCACTGGATGCGGCTGGGCTGAAGGCGCCGATGGACCGCGTCGAGGCGGCGTGCAAGGCCTGTCATACCGAGTTTCGCAATCATTGATGATCTGCAGTGCCCTGTGTGGGAGCGGCCGCGCTTGCCGTTGGCCTCAGCGTTCGAGCTCGTCGACCGCTTCCTGCAGTTCTTTCTTCGCCTCGGCGAGCTTCTCCTTGCGCTTGTTGATCTTTTCCGCGTCACCTTTTTTCATGGCCTTGTCCAGGTCCTTGGTGCGCTGGTTCACCTCGTGGCGGGCATCGAGCACCTTCTGCTCGCGTTCCTTGCGCAGGCCCGCATCGGTGCAGTGTTCGGTGACTTCGCTCAGTGCCTTTTCCAGGCCCGCCTGCTGATCGGCGTTGCCGTGGGCGCGGGCTTGCTCGATCTGGGTGCTGATGGCCTGGCGCTTGGCGGCGCAGCCGGTCAGCTCCGGCTGCACCTCTGCGGCCAGGGCGCTGTTGGCGACCAGGCCCAGTGCGGAAGACAGAATGAAGGTCGAGAGCAGTTTCATGAAGGGCTCCAGTCGGGAGGCGGCAGAAACGGAAATGCTGCCCTGATCTGCGAAAATTAGAAACCCTCTATTGCATGCCGACGCAGTTCTCCGGCCACGGCCAGCACTTCCTCATGGGCGAAAAAGGCCCGCAACTGCCCGGCCCTGCCACGGCCAACCCCCGGTTCGGCAAGCCATTGCTCAATGTTTCGGCTGGCCAGTGTCTGCCAGTCCGGGCCCAGGCGCAGGTTACTTGGGGCCGGAACACCCAGGGCGCGCAGCCAGCGTTCGAACGGCTGTGTGCGGGCCGTCATGAAGGCCTGATGCAGTTTTTCGGCGCGTACGCTGCCAATCCCCGGGACCTGCAGCAGGTCATCCTGGCCAAGCTCCAGCCAGCGGGTCAGGGTGTCGCCCAGGCCTTGCTCGGTGAGTAACTGCCAGGTGCCGGGGCCCAGGCCTGGCATGTTCAACCCTTGCTTGCCCGAGAGCCACGTGAGGCGAGCAAGGTACTGTTGGCTGCAGTCGTCGCGAGGTGTCCAGCAACTGAGCGGGTGGTAGCTGCCTGGGTCGGGTACTGCGACGGGGACGCGCTGCAGACTGCGCAGCACCACACTTTCGAACCGCGGGATGGTGAGCCCGGCCAGGCTCACCGCCACCTGGTCTCCGGGGCGGATATCCAGTTGCTGCCAGCGCTGCAGCGAGCCGAGGCTGATCTGGCGAACGAGGCGGTCGTCCAGCTTTACAGGCTGAACCTCCAGCAGCGGGGTGATGCGGCCGCTGCGGCCGATGCGGAAGCTGACCTGGCGCACTTCGGTCAGCACCTGGCGGTAGGGGTATTTCCAGGCAGCGATCCAGTAAGGCGCCTGGGCCCGCCAGCGCGTGGCGGGCGGACGGCTGTCCTGGCGCAGAATCACGCCATCGGTGGCGAACGGCAGGGGTGAGCGGTACCAGTGTTGGCGCCAGTGGGCCGCTTGTTCGAGGTTGTCGATCGGCACGCTCAGGCGGCGGCTGTCAGCAAAGCCCAGCGCTTCCAGCTGGGCCAGGCGCTGCGCCTGGTTTTCGGGACCCTCGGGCCAGTCCCAGACGAACAGCCCGATCCCTGCGGCCTGGTCCGCAGGCAGTTGCTTGCGTGCCAGCAGGCCGGCGACGATGCCACGAGCGTTGACCGAACCTGCCTGTGCCTGCACATGGTCTTCGAGCTGCCAGTACAGCTCACCTTGGAGGACAAGGTCGTGCGGCCCGGATAGTTGCCGTATGTCGGCACGCAGGTGCGGGATATGCCGGCTCCAGTCGTGGCCGTGCACACCATCGCCGCGGCTGAGCAGCGTGCTCAGGCGTCCCTGTCGGTAGATCAGCGACACCGCGACGCCGTCGACCTTGGGCTGTATCCAGACAGCCTGCCGGCCCTGCAACCATTGGCCTACAGCGGCTTCGTCGGCCAGCTTGGCAACGCCGGTATGTGCCACCGGGTGGGCATGTGGACCTGCGGCCGTGGCCAGTGGCGAGTCGCGATGAGGTTGTCCGAAACAGCCTTGCAGGTGCTCCAGCCGATGCCGGCTCTGGTCGTAGAGTTCATCGGCCACTGTGGCAATACCCTGGCGATGGTAGCGGTCGTCCCATTCGGCGAGGGTCTGGCGCAATTGTGCGATTTCATCGGTGGCGCGCCGTGGCGGCCAATCGGGGCAGGGGGTGGCCAACGCTGCTGAGCTGCAGGCGATGAGTAGCAGTAGGGTGAGCAAGCGAATCGACATGGCCAGCATCCTTGCATGGCAGGAGGAAGGGCTCAGCCTAGGCGCCGATGTTCAGGTGTGCCGGGACAGGACTGTCAGGTGATGTGTCACAAAAAAGCCCCTGCTGATTGCTCGGCAGGGGCTTTCCGTTACTGCTGTAGGAGGCTTACAGGCCGGCGGCGTCGCGCAGGGCGGCGGCGCGGTCGGTGCGCTCCCAGGTGAAGGTGGTGAAGGTGTCGTCACCCACGGTCTTCTGCTGCGGCTCACGGCCGAAGTGACCGTAGGCGGCCGTCTCCTGGTACATCGGGTGCAGCAGGTCGAGCATGGTGGTGATCGCGTAGGGGCGCAGGTCGAAGCACTCGCGCACCAGCTGGATGATCTTGTCGTCGGACACCTTGCCGGTACCGAAGGTGTTGATCGAGATGGAGGTCGGTTGGGCTACGCCGATGGCGTAGGAAACCTGGATCTCGCAACGCTCGGCCAGGCCTGCGGCAACGATGTTCTTGGCCACGTAGCGACCGGCGTAGGCTGCGGAACGGTCGACCTTGGAAGGGTCCTTGCCGGAGAACGCGCCACCACCGTGACGGGCCATGCCGCCGTAGGAGTCGACGATGATCTTGCGACCGGTCAGGCCGCAGTCGCCCACCGGGCCGCCGATGATGAAGTTGCCGGTCGGGTTGATGTGGTACTGGGTGTCCTTGTGCAGCAGTTCGGCCGGCAGGGTGTGCTTGACGATCAGTTCCATCACCGCTTCCTGCAGGTCTTTCTGCGACACTTCAGGGTTGTGCTGGGTCGACAGGACCACCGCGTCGATGCCGACCACCTTGCCGTTCTCGTAGCGGCAGGTGACCTGGGACTTGGCGTCCGGGCGCAGCCATGGCAGCAGCTTGGACTTGCGCGCTTCGGCCTGGCGCTCGACCAGGCGGTGCGAGAAGCAGATCGGCGCAGGCATCAGCACTTCGGTTTCGTTGCTGGCGTAGCCGAACATCAGGCCCTGGTCGCCTGCGCCCTGGTCTTCCGGCTTGGAGCGATCGACGCCCTGGGCGATGTCCACCGACTGCTTGCCGATGATGTTCATCACGGCGCAGGTGGCGCCGTCGAAGCCGACGTCGGAGCTGTTGTAGCCGATGTCGATGATGACCTTGCGCACCAGGTCTTCCAGGTCGACCCAGGCCGAGGTGGTGACTTCGCCGGCGATGATGGCGACACCGGTCTTGACCAAGGTTTCACAGGCTACGCGGGCGTATTTGTCCTGGGCGATGATTGCGTCCAGGACCGCGTCGGAAATCTGGTCGGCGATCTTGTCCGGATGCCCTTCGGACACGGACTCGGAAGTGAAAAGGGAGTATTCGCTCATCTCGAGGGGTTCCTAAAATTTACCGATGTGTGTGTCGCCAGCGGCCCGCTGGAAATGACGGACCTGAATCTGGAAACCGTTACGCAAGCCAACATAGAGGCTGTCCCCGGGAGTCAGCCCCGCAGCATTGGCCCAGCGGGCCAGGTCGTCCTGCTCGAAGCCCAGCCAGAGGTCGCCGCAGGCGTCCCGCGCCCACCCCTGGTTATGGCTGCACAGCTCGGTGACCAGCAGGCTGCCGCCCGCTTTCACCCGTTTGGCCAGCAGGCGCAAGGCCAGGGCCGGGTCGCTGAAATGGTGCAGGACCATGTTCAGCACAACGCAGTCGGCTTCCACATCCGTTGCACCCAGTGCATCGGCCAACTGCAGGATTACATTATCCAGGCCTTCACGTTCGCAGACCTGGCGAGCCAGTTCGAGCATGGTCGGGCTGTTGTCCATCGCCGTGACCTGAGCGAAGCGCTGCGCCAGATCAGGCAGGAAGCCGCCATCGCCGGGGCCAACCTCCAGGGCGCTGGCGTCGCTGCCAAAGCTCAGCTTGTCGAGCAGGGCCAGCAGGCTTTCGCGGTATTGCGGTACACCGGCGATCAGGTCCTGCTGGGCACGGAATTTTTCTTCGACGCGCTGGAAAAAGTCCTGGCTGGTGGCCGCGCGGCGTTGTTGCACCTGGGCAATACGCGCCTGCACGTCGTCCGGCAGGGCCAGTTCGTCGATTTCCTCGAGCAGGGCCGCATGCAGGCGTCCGCCTTGGCGCAGGCTGTCGGGCAGGGCGCGGCGATAGAAGATCGCGTTGCCTTCGCGGCGCGTGGCCACCAGTTCCGCCTGGGCCAGCACCTTGAGGTGGTGGCTCATGCCGGACTGGCCGATGTCGAAGATCTGCGCCAGCTCCAGCACGCCGAACGAATCGCTGGCCAGGGCGCGCAGGACATTCAGGCGCAGCGCATCGCCACTGGCCTTGCACAGGGCAGCCAGTGTATCGCTTCGCTGGGGGATCGCTTGCGCACGCAGGTTCATGGGGCGGCAGTCTAGACAGGCATCGTTGTCCTGGCAAGCCAATATCAAAAAGTTTTGATATTGGCTGATGGGTGGCCGATACCAGGCTTTGGAATCCGTGGGAGCGGGTTAACCCGCGAAAAGCACGAAGCCGATCTCGAGTTTTTTACCCGAAGTGCCCTCCAATCACAGGAAAAATCCCCGACTGCGACCATCCGTCATTGCCCCGGAGGCCCCCAGTGGGCGAAAATGGCCGCCTTTTTTCGTTTCACTACTTATTCAAGCCTCAGGAGATAAGCGATGCCCAGCCGTCGTGATCGTGCCAACGCCATTCGTGCCCTCAGCATGGATGCCGTGCAAAAGGCCAACAGCGGCCACCCAGGTGCCCCCATGGGCATGGCGGATATCGCCGAAGTGCTTTGGCGCGACTACCTCAAGCACAACCCGAGCAACCCGAATTTCGCCGACCGCGACCGCTTCGTGCTGTCCAACGGCCATGGTTCGATGCTCATCTATTCGCTGCTGCACCTGACCGGCTACGACCTGTCCATCGATGACCTGAAGGCGTTCCGCCAACTGCACAGCCGCACCCCGGGCCACCCGGAATACGGCTACACCCCGGGCGTCGAGACCACCACCGGCCCGCTCGGCCAGGGTATCGCCAACGCTGTCGGTTTCGCCCTCGCAGAGAAAGTGCTGGCGGCCCAGTTCAACCGTGAAGGCCACGACATCGTCGATCACAACACCTACGTGTTCCTGGGCGATGGCTGCATGATGGAAGGTATTTCCCACGAAGTCGCCTCGCTGGCCGGCACCCTGGGCCTGAACAAGCTGATCGCCTTCTACGACGACAACGGCATCTCCATCGACGGCGAAGTGCACGGCTGGTTCACCGACAACACCCCGGCGCGTTTCGAAGCCTACAACTGGCAGGTGATCCGCAACGTCAACGGCCACGACGCCGAAGAAATCAAGATGGCGATCGAGACCGCGCGCAAGAGCGACCGTCCGACCCTCATCTGCTGCAAGACCATCATCGGTTTCGGCTCGCCGAACAAGCAGGGCAAGGAAGACTGCCACGGCGCGCCGCTGGGCAACGACGAAATCGCCCTGGCCCGCAAGGAGCTGAACTGGAACCACGGCCCGTTCGAAATCCCGGCCGACATCTACGCCGAGTGGGACGCCAAGGAAGCCGGTGCCAAGGCCGAAGCCGAGTGGAACCAGCGCTTCGACGCCTACGCCAAGGCCTTCCCTGAACTCGCCGCCGAGTTCAAGCGCCGCGCTGCTGGCGACCTGCCGGCCGATTTCGCCGAGAAGGCCCAGGCCTACATCAATGAAGTCGCCGCCAAGGGCGAAACCATCGCCAGCCGCAAGGCCAGCCAGAACACCCTCAACGCCTTCGGCCCGCTGCTGCCCGAGTTCCTCGGTGGTTCGGCGGACCTGGCCGGTTCCAACCTGACCCTGTGGAAAGGTTGCAAGGGCGTCGAGGCCAATGACGCCAGCGGCAACTACGTGTTCTACGGCGTGCGCGAGTTCGGCATGACCGCCATCATGAACGGCGTGGCCCTGCACGGCGGTCTGGTGCCTTACGGCGCCACCTTCCTGATGTTCATGGAATATGCCCGCAATGCGGTGCGCATGTCGGCGCTGATGAAGCAGCGTGTCATCCACGTCTATACCCACGACTCCATCGGTCTGGGCGAAGACGGACCGACCCACCAGCCGATCGAGCAACTGACCAGCCTGCGCAGCACGCCGAACCTGGACACCTGGCGTCCGGGTGACGCGGTCGAGTCGGCCGTGGCCTGGAAAGCCGCCCTGGAGCGCAAGGACGGCCCTTCGGCGCTGATCTTCTCGCGCCAGAACCTGCAGCACCAGGAACGCAGCGCCCAGCAGATCGCCGACATCGCCCGTGGCGGCTACGTGCTCAAGGACTGCGCCGGCGAGCCTGAGCTGATCCTGATCGCCACCGGCTCCGAAGTGGGCCTGGCCGTTCAGGCGTTCGACAAGCTCAGCGAGCAGGGCCGCAAGGTCCGCGTCGTGTCGATGCCAAGCACCAGCGTGTTCGACGCCCAGGACGCTGCCTACAAGCAGTCGGTACTGCCGTTGGAAGTCGGTGCGCGTATCGCCATCGAAGCTGCCCATGCCGACTTCTGGTACAAGTACGTCGGCCTCGAAGGCCGCGTCATCGGCATGACCACCTACGGCGAATCGGCCCCGGCCGCCGCGCTGTTCGAGGAGTTCGGCTTCACCCTGGAGAACATCCTGGGTACCGCTGAAGAGCTGCTGGAAGACTGATGCATCAAGCCTGGGGGCAGTGATGCCTCCATCGATCGCGGGG
>NZ_JBNFMU010000189.1:0-13739 GCF_049942315.1 Pseudomonas wayambapalatensis | reverse complement strand
GGCTTGCCCGCGAACACGGGCGTAGCCCGTGCCAGGCGGCGCGGTGTCTTTTTCGCGGGCAAGCCCGCTCCTACAGCTATCACCACTCGTCAAATAATCAATTGACGTATATCAAAATCAGCATTAGCTTAACCATTAAATCGAACAATAAATATCGCACAGCGATACGTGAGGCTTGAATTGTACGATCCATTGGTTGATGCGAACCCAGGCCGGGCCCAGCCCCATGCGCCGTCCTATTGGGCCGATACCGCAGGTTCGCCGGTCGCCGACGATGGCCCGGTGCGTGGCAATGAAGACGTCGAAGTGGCGATCATCGGTGCCGGCTACACCGGCCTCAGTTGCGCGCTGCACCTGGCTCGCGAGCACGGGGTGCGGGCGGTGGTGCTGGAGGCGAACCAGACCGCCTGGGGTTGCAGCGGACGCAATGGCAGCTTTGCGCGCATTTCCGGTGGCCGCGTGCCGCTGGCTGCGCTGATCGAGCGCTACGGCGCCGACGCCGCGCGCCAGTACTTCAACGAGATGCGCCAGGCGCTGGACACCACCCGTGGCCTGATCCGCGACGGCAACATCGACTGCGACGCGCAGCCCGATGGCGTGTACAAGGTCGCCAGCAAGGCCATCCACGTCGAGTCGCTCAAGCGCGAAATGGGCCTGTACAACGACCTGCTCGACTACCCGGCCCACTTCGTCGAAGCCGCCGACCTGCAGTCGGTGCACGCCGGTGCCGAGTCGTTCGGTGCACTGCACATGCCCGACGGCTTCAGCATGCATCCGCTGAAACTGGCCTGGGGCGTACAGCGCATGGCCCGCGAGGCTGGCGCGCGGGTGCACACCGGCTCGCCGGTCACCGCCTGGACCAGCAGCGCGCAGGGCCATCGCCTGGTCACGCCAGGCGGGGTGATCACCGCGCGCAAGGTGGTGGTCGCCACCAACGGCTACACCTCGCGCCAACTGCACCCGGCACTGACCGGGCGGATCCTGCCGGTGCACTCGCAGATCATCGTCACCCGGCCGATGAGCGCCGCCGAGAAGCAGGCCAGCCTGCCGGGTGCCGACTGCATGTTCGATACCCGCAACCTGCTGTTCTATTACCGCCGCCTGCCAGACGACCGCATCCTCTTCGGCGGTCGCAGCGCAGTGAACGGCCGCGACGCGGAAAACCCGCTGCACCGCGAGCGCCTGCTGGCGGCGCTGTGCCGCAAGTTCCCGGCGCTGCAGGGCATCGACGTGGATTACAACTGGGGCGGCTGGGTCGCGGTGACCAACAACTCGCTGCCGCACTGCTACCCGATCCAGGGCGTGGCCAATGCCTACACCGGCGGCGGTTATGCCGGCAGTGGCGTGTCGTTCTCGCTGCAGACCGGCAAGCGCCTGGCGCAGATGGCCTGCGGCGAAGCCCGGCCCACGCCGGTGCCGTTCCTGCACCAGGCGCCCAAGCCGTTCCCGTTCCAATCCTTCCTGCGTGTCGGCCAGCGCATGGCCTACGCCTGGTATCGCTTCAAGGACGCCGAGCGTGCGTCCGTCTAACTGGAGAGCGTCATGATGTATAGCGAGTACCTTATCGACGGTGAGCTGGTGCGCGGGCAGGGCGACGAGTCGCCGATCCTGGCGCCAGCCGACGAGCGTGTGCTGCATGTGCTGGCCGATGCCTCGCCTGCCCAGCTGGATGCCGCCGTCGATGCCGCCGAGCGTGCCTTCACCGGTTGGGCGCGCACGCCACCGCGTCAGCGCGGCTACCTGCTGCTCAAGCTGGCCGAGCGCATCGAGGCCGACGCCCAGGCGCTCGGCACCCTGGAAAGCCAGAACTGCGGCAAGCCGCTGCAAAAGGCGATTGGCCACGAAGTGCCGGCGGTCGCCGATGTGTTCCGCTTCTTCGCCGGGGCCGCGCGTTGCCTGCCGGGCAGCGCCGCTGGTGAATACGTCGCCGGCAGCACCAGCATGATCCGTCGCGACCCGCTCGGCGTGGTCGGGCTGATCGCGCCGTGGAACTACCCATTGCTGATGGCAGCCTGGAAGCTGGCCCCGGCCCTGGCCGCCGGCAACACCGTAGTGTTCAAGCCGTCCGAGCTGACGCCACTGAGCGCCCTGTACCTGGCGCGGCTGTGTGCCGAGATCTTCCCGCGCGGCGTGGTCAACATTCTTTCCGGGCGCGGTGCCACCCTCGGCGCGCAGCTCAGCGCCCATCCCAAGGTGCGCATGGTGTCGGTCACCGGCGACATCGCCACCGGCCAGGCCGTGGTCCGCGCCGCCGCCGGCAACCTCAAGCGTACCCACCTGGAGCTGGGCGGCAAGGCGCCGGTACTGGTGTTCGCCGATGCCGACATCCCGGCAGCCGTGCGCATGATGCGTACCGGCGGCTACTACAACGCCGGGCAGGACTGCACCGCGGCCTGCCGTGTGTATGTCGCCGAATCGGTGCGCGAGCAGTTCCTCGAACAACTGGTCGCTGAGGTCTCGACGCTGCGTACCGGTCACCCGGAAGATCCGGCCAGCGACTTCGGCCCGCTGATCAGCCGTCGCCAGCAGGAGCGCGTGCAGGGCTTCGTCGAACGTGCCGCGGCGCTGGCGCACAGCGAAGTACTGGTTGGCGGCAAGGTTCCCGACGGCCCGGGTTTCTTTTTCCAGCCGACCGTCATCGCCGGCGTGCGCCAGGACGACGAGATCGTGCAGAAGGAAGTGTTCGGGCCGGTGGTGTCGGTCACCGCCTTCGACGATGAGGAGCAGGTGCTGGCCTGGGCCAACGAAAGCGAATACGGCCTGTCGGCCTCGGTGTGGACGCGCGACGTGAAGAAGGCCATGCGTACCGCCAGCCAGCTGCAGTACGGTTGTGTCTGGGTCAACCAGCACATGACACTGGCCACCGAGATGCCCCATGGCGGGCTGCGCCAGTCGGGCTACGGCAAGGACTTGAGCCTGTACGGCCTGGAGGATTACACCAGCGTGCGGCACATCATGATCGACATCGGCTGAGGCCGGGCAACTGCACAACAACACAAGAACACAACAACAAGCAGGGATGACTGCAGGACTGGATGTCCATGACGTTTCGCCAACTGTCTAACTACAACAAATGCAGGGGTTGAACATGAAACGATTCGAATGGCGTGCAGGCACCGTGGCGGTATTGCTGGGGCTGTGCACCTGGCAGGCCCACGCGGCCGAAAGCGTAACCTTCGCCGGCTGGGGTGGCGCCTTGCAGGACGCCGAACGCAAGGCCTACCTGGAACCTGCGGCGAAGAACCTGGGTATCGCCGTCAAGGAAGACAACATGGACGGCCTGGCGGCGGTACGCGCCCAGGTGATGTCCGGCAAGCCCAAGTGGGATGTGGTTGAGCTGGCCTCAAACGACTGCATGGTGGCCGAGAAGGAAGGCCTGACCGAGCCGCTGGACTTCTCGGTGATCAAGACCGAGGGCGTCGATCCCAGGTTCTACGGCAAGAACTGGATCGCCAGCCACGCCTACTCGACGGTCCTGGCCTGGAGCACCGAAGGCGGTGCCGCCAAGGCCCAGACCTGGAAAGACTTCTTCGATCCGTCCGTGAAGGGGCCGCGCGCCCTGTACCGCAACCCGTTCACCACGCTCGAAGTGGCGCTGCTGGCCGACGGCGTGGCGCCCAAGGATCTCTACCCGCTGGACGTCGAGCGCGCCTTCAAGGTGCTCGAGCGGATCAAGCCGCAGGTGGTCAACTGGTGGAGCAGCGGCACCGACTCGGCGCAGTTGCTGCGCAGCCACGAGGTGGACTTCCTGGCCATCTGGGCCTCGCGCGTCGAGGACCTGAAGAAGGCCGGTCAGCCGGTGGACTACACCTATGACAAGGCGCTGCTCGACTATGACTGCGTGGTGGTGCCCAAGGGTGCCCCGAACAAGGCCCAGGCCATGAAGCTGATCGCGCAGATCATGTCGCCGCAAAGCCAGGCCATGCTTGCCACCCTGATTCCCAACCCGCCGGTCAACAGCAAGGCCTTCGACACCGGCATCATCCCGGCGGACCTGGCGAGCAAGCTGCCGACAGCACCCGCGAACGTCGACAAGGTGGCCTTCTTCGACCCGGCCTGGTGGCAAGGTCGCCAGGCCGAACTCCAGCAACGTTTCGACCTGTTCATCCAGAACTGATCGACCTTTCCGCGCCCTGTGCAAGCGGGGCGCACCTGGAGAAAAGCACATGCACAAACACCTGATCAAAGGCGCTGCGTTCAGCCTCCTGGCCAGCGCACTGTTCGCCGCCACGGCACATGCCGACGGCGGCATCACCTTCGCCGGCTGGGGTGGCGCCCTGCAGGATGCCGAGCGCAAGGCGTACCTCGAACCTGCCGCCAAGGCGCTGAACATTGCCATCCGCGAAGACAACATGAACGGCCTGGCCGCCGTGCGCGCCCAGGTGATGTCAGGCAAGCCGAAGTGGGACCTGGTCGAACTGGGCATCACCGACTGCGTGCAGGCCGAAAAAGAAGGGCTGTCCGAGCCGCTGGACAAAAGCGTGATCGACATCCGCGAC
This sequence comes from Pseudomonas wayambapalatensis, assembly GCF_049942315.1. Lineage (NCBI taxonomy): Bacteria > Pseudomonadati > Pseudomonadota > Gammaproteobacteria > Pseudomonadales > Pseudomonadaceae > Pseudomonas > Pseudomonas wayambapalatensis. Next base: position 9,240 of record NZ_JBNFMU010000189.1, on the reverse strand, counting down.
ATCGACCCGGCCGTGGTCGGCAACAACTGGATCGCCAGCCATGCCTACGCCTCGGTGGTGGCTTGGGCCAAAGACACCGGCAAGCCGGTGGCCCAGACCTGGCAGGCGTTCTTCGACCCCAATGTCAAAGGCGCGCGGGCCATGTACACCAAGCCCTGGCAAACGCTGGAGGCCGCGTTGATCGGCGATGGCGTAGCCCCGGCGCAGCTGTATCCCCTGGACATCGACCGCGCGTTCAAGGCCCTGGAGCGGATCAAGCCGCAGGTCGTCAACTGGTGGAGCGCCGGTGCCGACTCGGCGCAATTGCTGCGCAGCCGCGAGGTGGACTTCCTGGCGATCTGGAACGGGCGCGTGGCCGAGGTGGCCAAGTCCGACGACGCGGTCGACTACAGCTTCGACGGCGCCATCCTTAGCTACGATTGCCTGATCGTGCCGCGCGGTGCGCAGAACAAGGACCTGGCCATGCGCGTGATCAACCAGATCATGCAGCCGACCAGCCAGGCGACGCTGGCGACCTTGATCCCCTACGCGCCGGTCAACAGCCGCGCCTACGAGGTCGGCCTGATCAGCGCCGAGCAGGCCAGCCGCCTGCCGACCTCGCCGCAGAACATTGCCAAGGTGGCGAAGATCGACCCGCATTGGTGGGTGCAGAACCAGCAGGCGGTGCAGCAGCGTTTCGAGTTGTTCATCGCCCACTAGGACGAGGCGGGCCGTGCTGGCCCGCGTCATAACCCGTGTTCCGTGCCGCTTGCGGCCCCGAGTCTGACCATGTCTGAAGATACGAAGCTCTCGACCTCCATCGACATCGAGCATGTCACCAAGACCTACGGCAGCTTTGCCGCGCTCGATGACGTCTCCCTGAACATCCGCAGTGGCGAGTTCCTGTCGCTGCTGGGCTCGTCCGGTTCGGGCAAGACCACCTTGCTGATGGCCCTGGCCGGCTTCGTGCGCCCGGACGCCGGCAGCATCCGCTTCGGCGGGCGGGAAATGGTGTTCGAGCCGCCGCACAAGCGCGACCTGGGCATGATGTTCCAGAACTACGCACTGTTCCCGCACATGAACGTGTTCCAGAACGTCGCCTACCCGCTGAAGTTGCGCGGCTACAGCCGTGACGAAATCCGCAAGCGAGTCGGCGAGGCGCTGGAGATGGTCGAGCTGGACAAGCTGGTCGGGCGGCGCATCGACGAGATGTCCGGTGGCCAGCGCCAGCGCATCGCCCTGGCCCGGGCGATCGTCTTCGAGCCGAAGATCCTGCTGATGGACGAGCCGCTGTCGGCGCTGGATAAACGCCTGCGCGAAACCATGCAGCTGGAGATCCGTCGCCTGCACGAGCGCCTCGGCATGACCGTGGTCTACGTCACCCACGACCAGCGCGAGGCACTGACCATGTCCGACCGCATCGCGGTGATGAGCCAAGGGCGGATTCAGCAGATCGACACCCCCGAAAGCCTCTACGAACGCCCGGCCAACCGCTTCATCGCCGAGTTCGTCGGCGAGTCGTCGTTCCTGCCGGTGGCCATGCGCGAGGGCAGGGCATGGTTCCGCGACCAGCCGTTGCAGGCGGTGTTCAGCGAAGGCTGCCTGAACAACCCGAGTATCCTCCTGCGCCCCGAGAAACTGCGCTTCGTCGATGACGGCCAGCAGGGCCTGAACCTGTTCCGTGGGCAGGTCCACGACGTCATCTACCAGGGCGAAAGCCAGTTGCTGCAAGTGGACCTGGGCGAAGGCACGCAGGTGTCGATCCGCCGCCCCTCGCGCAGTTCCTCCGGTGACCGCCTGCCGACGCGTGGCGATCACGTGGTGCTCGGCCTGCACCCGCAGGACAGCCTGATCGTGGGGGACTCGGCATGACTACGCTCAACCTGCAAGGCGCGCTGCACGGCCAGGCCCTGCAACGCGCGGGCAAGCGCCACGGCTGGTTCCTGCTCTCGCCAATGCTGCCGGCGCTGCTGCTGGTGCTGGTGACTTTCGTGCTGCCGATCGGCTGGCTGTTCGGCCTGTCGCTGTTCGATGCCGACGGCAACCTCAGCGCCGAGAACTACACGCGCCTGCTGCAACCGATCTACGTGCTGGCGTTCACCCAGACCTTCAAGATCGCCCTGATCGTCACCGTGGTCTGCGTGCTGCTGGGCTACCCCTACGCCTACTTCATGGTCCACGCGCCGCGCCGCCTGGCAGGCCTGGCGATGGCACTGCTGCTGATCTCGCTGTGGACCTCGCTGCTGGTGCGCACTTACGCCTGGCTGGTGCTGCTGCAGCGGCGCGGCCTGGTCAACGACGTGCTGACCTCGCTGGGCATCGTCGACACGCCGCTGGCGCTGGTGCACAACCTCACCGGCACGGTGATCGGCATGACCCACATCATGCTGCCGTACATGGTGCTGCCGTTGTATGCGGCGATGAAGAGCATCAACCCGCTGTACCTGCAGGCCGCCTCGACCTTCGGTGCATCGCCGACGCGGGCGTTTCGCGATGTGTTCCTGCCGCTGTCGCTGCCGGGGCTGGCTGCGGGCGCGACCTTGGTGTTCGTGCTCAGCCTGGGCTTCTACGTGACCCCGGCGCTGCTCGGGGGCGGCAAGGTGCAGATGCTGTCGATGCGCATCGAGAGCGATGTGTCGATGTACGCCAACTGGGGCGCTGCCTCGTCGCTGGGCGTGGTGCTGCTGGTTGCCACCCTGGTGATCCTGTTCATCGTCAAGAAGATCGCCGGCCTGGGCCGGCGCAGCGAGTGAAGCCATGAACCGACCCCTGAACCACTGGCTGGGCCTGGCCGCCCGCCGCGCCTGGCTGTACCTGCTGGTGCTGGCGATCATGGTGTTCCTGCTGACGCCAACCCTGATCGTGTTGCCGATGTCGCTGTCGGATGCGCGCTACCTGAGCTTTCCGCCCAAGTCGCTGAGCCTGCAGCCGTTCTTCAGCTACTTCGCCTCGGTCGAGTGGCAGAGCGCAACGCGCATCTCGCTGATCACCGCGACCCTGACCATGATCCTGGCCACCACCCTGGGCACCGCGGCGGCCTACGCCCTGCACAACAGCCAGCAACGCTACCTGGGCCTGCTGCGCGGGCTGATGATGGCGCCGATGATCGTGCCGTCGATCTTCATCGCCATCGGCCTGTTCTTCGTCTACGCGCGGCTGGACCTGAACAACAGCATCCCGGGCCTGGTGCTGGCGCACACGTTGTTGGCGCTGCCGTACGTGATCATCAACGTCGGTGCCGGGCTCAAGACCTACGACATGACCCAGGAACACGCCGCCTGCATTCTGGGCGCCAGCCGCCTGCGTGCATTCTTCGACGTGACCCTGCCGCAGATCCGCTTCTCGGTGGTGTCTGCGGCCATGCTGGCGTTCGCCGTGTCGCTGGATGAGGCGGTGATCTCGCTGTTCATCAGCGGCGGCGACAGCGCCACGCTGACCAAGCGCATGTTCAGCTCGCTGCGTTCGGAGATCGATCCGCTGATCGCCGTGGTCGCCACTTTGATGACCCTGTTGTCGATCATCATGCTGGCGGTCAGCCTCACCGCGCAGCGTCGCGCCCAGCGCCGGAGCGAGTCATGAGCCTGCGCCTGCCGGGCGCCAGTGGCGCGCCGCTGAGCTTCAGCTGGAATGGCCGGCGCCTGCAGGCCCTGGCCGGCGACAGCGTCGCCCAGGCCCTGCTGGCCAACGGTATTCGCGGCCTGGCCTGGACGCGCAAGGCGCACCGGCCCCTGGGCTTGTCGGGGCTCTACACCACGGGCGTGCTGGCGCGGGTCGATGGTGTACCCAACGTGCGCCTGGACCAGTGCCTGGTGCGCGAGGGCATGCAGGTCAGCCGACAGAACAGTTGGCCGAATCCGCGTTTCGACCTGCTGCGCCTGGCACGGCTGGTGCCGTCCGGCTGGATCAAGGGCGGTTTCGAACAGAGCAACCTGGTGCCCAGCGGCGGTCGACTGTTCCAGCACTGGGAGGCATTGCTGGCGTTCCTGGCCGGTGTGGCCGAGCCCGCCGACCAGGGCTTCGCCGGCCCACCTCCGGTCGGCCAGCGGCTGCGCGCCGAGGTGCTGGTGATCGGCGCCGGGCCTGCTGGCTGCGCAGCGGCCAACCGCGCCGCGCAGGAGGGGCGCGAGGTGCTGCTGGTGTCCCGTGGCGAGTCGCCCGCGCGGTATGCCCGGCAAGCCGATGCTGCGCTGGCGCCGCTTGATCCGCGGGTGCGCTGCCTGTTCGGCGTTGAGGTGTTCGGTGCCTACCGTGAAGGTCGCTTGCTGCTCGGTGCGCCGATCGATCCCGCACGCGGCGCCGTGGCGCTGGAGGCCGACGAGGTGATCCTGGCCACCGGGCGCAGGGTGGTGCCGTCCCTGGTCCCCGGTGCCTGGTTGCCCGGGGTGATGGATGCGCGCACGGCGCTGGCACTGGCTGCCGACCGACGCATTGCGCCGGGCAAATCGGTGGTCGTGCTTGGCGATGGGCAGCAGCAGGCCCTGGCCAACCGCCTGCGTGAGTTGGGCGTGCAGGTGGTGGCCGTGGCCGAGGTCGCTGAGCTGCAGCGGGTCATTGGGCACAACCGGGTCAGGGCTGTGCAACTCGAGCGCCTGCAGCCCTGCGATGCGCTGGTGTTGGCCGGCCCCGGGCTGTTCGACGACAGCCTGAGCTTCCAGGCCTCGGCCAGCGGGCGGCTGCAACTGGTCGGCGCGCGTTCTTCGCTGCGCCGCGCAGGCAGCGCCGCCGAACCCGACCCGGCGCTGGCCCCCGCCCGGGATGCTGCCGTGCTGCTGTGTCCGTGCTTCGATGTGTCCGGGCGCGAGGTCGATGAACTGCTGGAGCAAGGCATCGACGACCTGGAGGTGATCAAGCGCCTGACCTCCTGCGGCATGGGCCCGTGCCAGGGCCAACCGTGCTGGGACTCGCTGCGAGCCTACGTCGCCGGACGCCTCGGCGTGCCCGTGCTGCAACTGGCGCGGCCGACCCTGCGCCCGCCGCGCCGGGCCCTGACCGTGGCCCAGGCCGCTGGTCTTTGCGACGTCGTGGAGCCACTGCAATGAACCTGAATGCCCAACTGCCCAAGCGTTGCAGCATCCTTATCGTCGGCGCCGGTATCCAAGGCCTGTCGCTGGCGTTCAACCTGGCCGAGCGCGGTGTGCGCGACATCCTCGTGCTGGATGCCGGCTATTGGCAGGGCGGTGCGTCGGGACGTAACGGCACCCTGATCCGTGGCGCCTTCAGCTCGGTGGAGTGGACGCGCTTCTTTGCCTACTCCAACCAGCTCTGGCATGGCCTGTCGCGGCGCCTGGGCGAGAACGTCATGTACTCGATGCGCGGCTACAGCATGATCGGCGAGCGCACGGCCACCGCCGAACTGCTGCATCGCACCCGCGAAGTGCACCGCGAATGCGGCATCGATTCGCAGTTGCTCGACCCGGCACAGTTGCGCAATGTGCTGCCGGCCCTGGCCCACGAGCGGGTCAGCGCCGCCCTGCACCTGCCGGGCAGCGGCGTGGCGCCGCACCATGCGGCGATGCATGCCTATCACAAGGCCTGCGAGCGTCTGGGCGTGACCCCGCGCTATCGCACGCCGGTCGCTGCCATCGACCGCAGCGCTGGCCGTGTCAGTGGCGTGCGGGTAGGGGAGCAGCGCATCGATGCCGACGTCGTCGTGCTGGCCGGCGGCGCCAACAGCAATGCCCTGGCGCAGATGGCCGGGGTGCCGCTGGAGGGTTACCCGATGCGCCTGGAAGCCATGGCCCTGGAGCCGACCCGCCCGCTGATCGGCCCGGCCGTGGCCCTGCTCGACCGGCTCTGCTACATGCACCAGACCGCGCGTGGCGAAGTGGTGGGCGGCGCCGAGGTGGCCGAACGCCCGCAGGACACCCTCAATGCCGACGTCCCGGTGATGGCCGCGACCGCCAAGGCCTACATGGAGATGTTCCCGCAACTGGGCCAGGCGCGTATCCTTCGCCAGTGGGCCGGGCTGGTCCACATTTCGCCCGATTTCGGGCCATTGCTGGGGGCGCACCCCGCCTTGCCGGGGCTGTTCGTCAGTGCCGGCTGGTGCTACGGCCATGCCGGGGCGCCGGCGGCCGGCGAGCTGCTGGCCAGGGCCATCGTCGAAGGGACGGTGGACGAGCGCATGAAACCCTTCGCTGTCGAGCGCTTCGTACAAGGGCGTCCGGTGGTCGAGCCGGGCATCGTGCTGAGTCATTTCGAATGAACAACCGTGAATGGGAGCATCCTTTCGCGGCGGCCGAGCCGGCCGTCCGGGTTGCCTCCCTCAGAGCTGTCAGAAAAGGATCGAACGCCATGAGCGCCGCTGAAGAATCGCCCCTGTTCGTCACCGCCCTGTCCAAGGGGCTGGCGGTCGTCACTGCGTTTCGCAGTGGCCGGCCGAGCATGAACCTGGTCGAGCTGGCCGAAGCCACGGGCCTGAACAAGAGCACGGTGCAGCGCTCGGTGTACACCCTCGAAACCCTCGGCTACCTGGCCAAGGATGCCGTGACCAAGCGCTATCGCCTGACCCCGCGCTCGCTCGACCTGGGCTCTGGCTACCTGCAGACCAGCGAGCTGGTCGAGCGCGCCAACCCCTACCTGCACGAGCTCAACCGCGACACCGGCGAGAGCTGCAACCTGCTCGAGCCCTGCGGCACGGACATGCTCTACGTGGCGCGTTTCCCCAGCCACAAGCAGATCCCGATCCACGTGCCGCTGGGCCGTCACCTGCCGATGTACTGCACCGCCGCGGGCCGTGCCTACCTGGCGGCGCTGCCGGAGCGCGAGAGCGAGGCCATCCTCGATGCCTCGCAGCTGATGGCGCACACCTCCAGCACCGTGACCGACCGCGAGCGCCTGCGCGAGATCATCGCCAATGCGCGCAAGGACGGCCATGCCTTCGCCAGCGAACAGTACTACGTCGGTGACATCAGCGTGGCGGCGGCGGTGGTCAATGCCGATGGCTACCCGCTGGGCGCGGTCAACGTCGCCGTGCCGCTGGGGCGCTGGAGCCTGGAGGAGGCCAGAAAGGACCTGGCGCCGAAGGTGATCAACACCGCGCGTTCGATTGCCAGTGCCGTGCGCAGCCTGCGTCCCTTGACCTGATCGATTCCCCGTAAACCGGGGTCGCTGCGCGCCCCAATCGCGGGACAAGCCCGCTCCCACACGGACAGCTCCCGTCTGTAGGAGCGGGCTTGCCCCGCGATGGGCCTCGCAGCAACTCCACCCATGCCAACGCACCCTCGTATGCGTGACGGCCCCCGTTTGTCCGAAATAACCTGGAGTCCCCATGTCCATCCAACGTTTCCAGCCCAACAACAACCGCCTCAGCCACGCGCTGGTGCACAACGGCATCGTCTATGTCACCGGCCAAGTACCGGCCGACCGTACCCAGGACGTGCGCGGCCAGACCGCCCAGGTGCTGGCGCGCATCGACGAGTTGCTCGCTGAGGCCGGTTCCGACAAGTCGCACATCCTTTTCGCCCAGGTGTGGCTCAAGCACGCCGTGCAGGATTTTGCCGAAATGAACGCCGCCTGGGACGCCTGGGTGCCGAAGGATGCACTGCCGGCCCGTGCCACGGTCGAGGCCAACCTTGCTGCCGAGAACATCCTCGTTGAAATCGCCGTTCAGGCCGCGGTCAAGGAGTAAGGTCATGGCGACGATCAAGCATCTGATCCACGGCGAGCCGGTCGCGAGCGGCGGGCGCACCGCCGAGGTATTCAACCCGGCCACCGGCCAGGTCATCCATCAACTCGAACTGGCCAACCGCGCCACCGTGCAGGCGGCCATCGACTCGGCCAAGGCCGCGTTCCCGGCGTGGCGCGACACGCCACCGGCCAAGCGCGCGCAGGTGATGTTCCGCTTCAAGCAGCTGCTGGAGCAGAACGAGGCGCGTATTGCACAGATGATCAGCGAAGAGCATGGCAAGACCATCGAGGATGCCGCTGGCGAACTGAAGCGCGGGATCGAGAACGTCGAATTCGCTTGTGCTGCACCCGAGATTCTCAAGGGTGAGTACAGTCGCAACGTCGGCCCGAACATCGACGCCTGGTCCGACTTCCAGCCCCTGGGCGTGGTGGCTGGCATTACCCCGTTCAACTTCCCGGCGATGGTGCCGCTGTGGATGTATCCGCTGGCCATCGTCTGTGGCAACGCTTTCATCCTCAAACCCTCGGAGCGCGATCCGAGCTCGACCCTGTACATCGCCCAACTGCTGCATGAGGCCGGCCTGCCCAAGGGCATCCTTAACGTGGTGCACGGCGACAAGGAAGCGGTGGATGCGCTGATCGAGGCGCCGGAAGTCAAAGCGCTGAGCTTCGTGGGTTCGACGCCGATCGCTGAATATATCTATGCAGAAGGCACCAAGCGCGGCAAGCGCGTGCAGGCGTTGGGCGGCGCGAAGAACCACGCGGTGCTGATGCCGGATGCCGAGTTGGACAACGCGGTCAACGCGCTGATGGGCGCCGCCTACGGCTCGTGCGGCGAGCGCTGCATGGCGATCTCGGTGGCAGTGTGCGTGGGTGACCAGGTTGCCGATGCGCTGATCGCCAAGCTGGAGCCACAGATCAAGGCCCTGAAGATTGGTGCCGGCACCCAGTGTGGGTTGGACATGGGGCCGCTGGTGACGGCGGCTGCGCGTGACAAAGTGCTGGGTTATATCGACGATGGCGTGGCGGCTGGCGCCGAGCTGGTGGTCGATGGTCGCGGTTTCTCGGTGGCAGGCAACGAGAACGGCTACTTCGTTGGCGGCACCTTGTTCGACCGGGTGACGCCGCAGATGCGCATCTACCAGGAGGAGATCTTCGGCCCGGTGCTGTGCGTGGTGCGTGTGCAGAGCCTGGAAGAAGCGATGCAACTGATCAACGATCACGAGTACGGCAACGGCACCTGCATCTTCACCCGCGACGGCGAAGCTGCGCGGCTGTTCTGCGACGAGATCGAGGTAGGCATGGTGGGTGTGAACGTGCCGCTGCCGGTGCCGGTGAGCTACCACAGCTTTGGTGGCTGGAAGCGCTCGCTGTTTGGCGACTTGCATGCCTATGGGCCGGACGGTGTGCGCTTCTATACCCGGCGCAAGGCGATTACCCAGCGCTGGCCGCAGCGTAAGAGCCACGAGGCGTCGCAGTTCGCGTTCCCGAGCTTGTAAGGTTGTGGTGATGTGAGAAGCGGGGAGGACAACCAACCCCCCCCCCCCCCTTTCCCCACCCCCCACAACTCCTTCAACAAAAAATTTACACCCCCCCCACTCCCCCCCCACCCGAAAAACACACACCCTACCC
>NZ_JBNFMU010000188.1:0-15816 GCF_049942315.1 Pseudomonas wayambapalatensis | reverse complement strand
TCTGCGCCGCTACACCCAGGAACCGTTCCTCGACGGCGGCAAGCTGGTGTGGCGCGAAGGGCCGCAGCACAGCCTGGACGAAAGCATCCTGCGCCCGGTCGCCCGGCCATTCTCGGCCGAGGGCGGGTTGCGGGTGATGGAAGGCAACCTGGGGCGCGGGGTGATGAAAGTCTCCGCCGTGGCGCCGGAACACCAGGTGGTCGAGGCTCCGGCGCGAGTGTTCCACGACCAGCAGTCGCTGGCCGATGCCTTCAAGGCCGGCGAGCTGGAGCGCGATTTCGTCGCCGTGGTGCGTTTCCAGGGTCCGCGTTGCAATGGCATGCCCGAGCTGCACAAGCTGACGCCGTTCCTCGGCGTGCTGCAGGACCGCGGCTACAAGGTCGCGCTGGTTACCGACGGGCGCATGTCTGGTGCGTCGGGCAAGATCCCGGCGGCGATCCACGTGTGCCCCGAAGCGTATGACGGCGGGCCGCTGGCACGGGTGCGCGATGGTGATATCGTGCGCGTCGACGGTGTCGAAGGCACGCTGCAACTGATGGTGTCGGCCGAGGAGCTGGCCGGGCGCGATCAGCCTGATGCGCCCCTGGGTAATGACCTGGGGTGCGGGCGCGAGCTGTTCGGCTTCATGCGCGTCGCGTTCAGCCCGGCAGAGCAGGGCGCCAGCGCCTTTACCTCTGCCCTGGAGCGTTTCAAATGAAGGCCTCGCTGGTCGGTGACATCGGCGGTACCAACGCCCGCTTTGCCCTGTGGCGTGACAATGACCTGCACGCGGTGCAGGTGCTGGCGACAGCGGACTATTCCAGCCCCGAGCAGGCCATCGAGGCCTACCTCAAGGACCAGGGCCTCAAGCGTGGCGATGTCTCGGACGTGTGCCTGTCGGTAGCCGGCCCTGTCGATGGCGACGAGTTTCGCTTCACCAACAATCACTGGCGCCTGAGCCGCTCGGCCTTCTGCAAGGTGCTGCAGGTCGAGCGCCTGTCGCTGATCAACGACTTTTCCGCCATGGCCCTGGGCATGACCCGCCTCAAGCCTGGCGAGTTCGTAGAGGTGTGCCCCGGGCAGGCGGACGCCGCGCGCCCGGCGCTGGTCATCGGCGCGGGTACCGGCCTTGGCGTCGGCACCTTGCTGAGCCTTGGCGAGCAGCACTGGATGGCGCTACCGGGCGAAGGCGGGCATGTCGACCTGCCGGTGGGCAATGCCCGTGAGGCGGCGATCCACCAGCAGATCCACAGGCAGATTGGCCATGTCAGCGCCGAGACCGTGCTCAGTGGTGGTGGGCTGGTGCGGCTGTACCAGGCCATCTGTGCACTGGATGGCGACACACCCCGTCACAAGACCCCGGCGCAGATCACCGATGCCGCGCTGGGCGGCGAGCCGCAGGCCCTGGCGGTGATCGAACAGTTCTCACGTTTTCTCGGGCGTGTCGCGGGTAACAATGTGCTGACCCTGGGGGCGCGTGGCGGGGTCTATATTGTTGGCGGCGTGGTGCCGCGCTTCGCCGAGCTGTTCCTGCGCAGCGGGTTCGCGGCAAGCTTTGCCGACAAGGGCTGCATGAGCGGCTACTTCCCCGGTGTGCCGGTATGGTTGGTGACGGCGGAGTTTTCCGGGTTGCTCGGGGCCGGGGTGGCCTTGCAGCAGAGGCTGGACCACTGACGGTCGGTTGTGGTGCCATTCGCGGGCAAGCCCGCTCCCACAAAAAACTGTAGGAGCGGGCTTGCCCGCGAAGGGCATCGACGCCGATAGAATGTCGCCACAACAGGCATCAAGACCTGTACCGACCCAAGGGAATTCATTGTGAGCACTGCCGGTAAAACCATCCTGATGGTCGATGACGATCAGGACATTCGCGAGCTGCTGCAGACCTACCTCAGCCGCTCCGGCTTCCAGGTCCATGCCGAACCCGACGGCCAGGGCTTTCGCCGCGCGCTGGATGCCGGCAACTACGACCTGGTGATCCTCGACGTGATGCTGCCCGACGAGGACGGCTTCAGCCTGTGCCGTTGGGTGCGTCAGCATCCGCGTCAGTCGCGGGTGCCGATCATCATGCTCACCGCCAGCTCCGATGAAGCCGACCGTGTCATCGGCCTGGAGCTGGGCGCCGACGACTACCTGGGCAAGCCATTCAGCCCGCGCGAGCTGCAGGCGCGAATCAAGGCCCTGCTGCGTCGCTGTGACTTCACCACGGCCACCCCCGCCAGCGCGGTGCTCACCTTCGATGACTGGCGCCTGGATACGGTCAGCCATCGCCTGTTCCACCGCGATGGTGAAGAAGTGATTCTCTCCGGTGCCGACTTCGCCCTGCTCAAGCTGTTTCTCGACCATCCCCAGCAGATCCTCGACCGCGACACCATTGGCAATGCCACCCGCGGGCGTGAACCGATGCCGCTGGACCGCATCGTCGACATGGCGGTCAGCCGCCTGCGCCAGCGCCTGCGCGACACCGACAAGCCACCGCGGCTGATCCGCACCGTGCGCGGCAGCGGCTACCTGCTTGCAGCGAATGTCAGCTGTGCCGGCTGAGCAGGCCAGCGAGCGCCGCTTGCGCCTGTTGCCGCGCTCGCTGCTCGGGCGCATGTTGCTGCTCACCTTGCTGGTGGTGCTGATCGCCCAGGGGCTGTCGAGCGTGATCTGGGTCGCCCAACTGCGCGCCAGCCAGCTGCAGGGGCTGCGCGCCAGCGCCAGCAGCCTTGCGCACTCGATGAGCGCCAGCGTCAGCTACTTCCGTTCCCTGCCGGTGGCCTACCGGCCGATGGTGCTCGACCAGTTGCGCAGCATGGGCGGTACGCGCTTTTTCGTCTCGCTCAACGAAAAGCCGCTGGGCATGCCGGTGCTGCCCATCACCCCGCGCAAGCAGGCGGTGATCGAGGTGTTCCAGCAGGTGCTGCACGAACGCCTGGGCCAGCAGATGGAAATCTCCGTCGAGTTCGTCAGCCCCGACGACCTGCGCATCTTCAACAGCGGCCTGAAGCTCGACGAGCTGCCGCGCTCCTGGGCCCACTACGCGCTGACCCTCGAACCGCTCAATCCGCCGGTGCTGGTCACCCAGATCCGCCTGGACGAAGGCGAGTGGCTGTACATCGCCTCGCTGCTGCCCGAGCCCTATACCGGCCTTGAACCCGAGCGCCTGCCGCGCCAGCAGATCGGCTTCATCGCCCTGACCACCCTGTTGCTGCTGTTGTTCATCGGCCTGCTGGTGCACTGGCAGAGCTGGCCGCTCAAGCGCCTGGCGCGGGCGGCGCGGGAGATGTCACTGGGGGCGGACGTGCCGCCGGTGGCTGAAGGTGGCGGCAGCGAAGTGGTCGAGGTGGGGCGCGCGTTCAATGCCATGCGTGAGCGCATCAGCCGCTACCTGACCGAACGCTCGCAGCTGTTCAGCGCCATCTCCCACGACCTGCGCACGCCGATCACCCGACTGCGCCTGCGCGTGGAACTGCTTGAAGACGAGCACCTGCAGGCCAAGTTCAGCCGCGATCTCGACGAGCTGGAGCTGCTGGTCAAGGGCGCGCTGCAATGCGTGAAAGATACCGACATCCACGAAAACATCGAACCGATCGACCTCAACCAGGTACTGGAGATTCTTGCCGAACCCTACCTGGGCGATGGGCGCATCACCTTGGAGGGCCGCGCGCTGGCGCCGTACCCTGGCAAGTCGCTGGCGCTGCGCCGCTGCATCGGCAACCTGATCGACAACGCCATCAAGTACGGCGAGCGTGCGCACCTGCGCATCATCGACAGCACCGAGGCCTTCGTGCTGCAGGTCGACGACCAGGGGCCGGGGGTGCCGGAGCAGCGCCTGGAGCAGGTGTTCGAGCCGCATTTCCGCCTGGCGGGGCAGCAGCAGGGGTATGGGCTGGGGCTGGGGATCGCGCGTAACATCGCCCACAGCCATGGCGGGGAGGTGAGTTTGTTGAACCTGCGTGAGGGTGGGTTGCGGGTGACCTTGTTCCTGCCCCGGAATATCGATTGATTGGGCCAGCCCTATCGCGGGACAAGCCCGCTCCCACAGGTACTCCACTGGTTTCGAAATCAGCGGGGTACCTGTGGGAGTGGCGGTTCGCCGCTGCGACTTGTCCCGCGATGAGGCCACTGCAAGTGTCACGGGATGGTGACATTCAGGCAGGCCTTCGTGACATGCCCGCCGGGACGGCTGGCTAGAATTCGCTGACGACAGGCACCCGGCCTGTCCCTGGCAAGGATTGAGCAGGTGATGGACAGCGTTGATTTCCCTTTCTGCAGTTGGCTCGACTCCCCGGTTCACAACGCCTGGCTGGTCGCCGAGGGCCAGCGCCTGGTGACCTTCGCCAAGGCCTCGCGCCTGCCAGACGGCTTCGGCAGCCTCGATGCCCAGGGCCTGCTGCCCGACAGGGCGATCGCCGAAACCCTGCACACTGCGCGCATGACCCACTGCTTCGCCATGGCGCATGTGCAGGGCATTCCTGGTTGCCTGCCGCTGGTGGAGCACGGCGTCGCAGCACTGCTCGCAGGGCCTTTGCGCGATGCGCGGGATGATGGCTGGTTCGCCCGCGCCGACGGTGAGGGCGACACCGGCAAGACCGCCTACCTGCATGCCTTCGTCGCCTTGGCCGCCAGTTCTGCGACAGTCGCCGGTGCACCAGGCGCCGAGCAGTTGCTCGGCGCGGCCATCGCGATCATCGAGACGCGCTTCTGGAGCGAGGAGGAGGGCGCCCTGCGCGAGTCCTTCGCCCGTGACTGGACGCAGCCGGAAGCCTACCGTGGCGCCAACAGCAACATGCACGCCACCGAGGCTTTCCTCGCCCTGGCCGATGTCACTGGCCACACGCACTGGCTGGACCGTGCCCTGCGTATCGTCGAACGGATCATCCACACCTATGCCGCTGGCAATGACTTCGCTGTCATCGAGCATTTCGACGTGCACTGGCAGGCGCTGCCCGAGTACAACCACGACAACCCCACCGACGGCTTTCGCCCCTACGGCACCACGCCCGGTCATGCCTTCGAGTGGGCACGCTTGGTCCTGCACCTGGAGGCCGCGCGCCAGCGTGCCAGCCTGCCCGCCCCGCAGTGGTTGCTGAGCGACGCGCGCGGGCTGTTCGCCAATGCCTGTCGTCACGCCTGGCACGCTGATGGCGCGCCGGGCATCGTCTACACCCTCGACTGGCAGAACCGGCCAGTGGTCCGGGCGCGCCTGCACTGGACCCACGCCGAAGCCTGTGCGACGGCTGCAGCGTTGTTGCGTCGTACCGGGGAAGGTGAATACGAGCAGTGGTACCGGCGCTTCTGGGACTTCATCGACAGCCATTTCATCGATCGCGTCCACGGCAGCTGGCACCATGAGCTGGACCCGCAGAACCGCCCTGGCGCAAGCATCTGGGGCGGCAAGCCCGATCTCTACCACGCCTACCAGGCGGTGCTCCTGCCGCGCCTGCCGTTGGCACCAAGCCTGGCCACTGCGCTGGCCCTGGGCAATGTAACCAAGTGATGACATTCGCGCATCGCTTCGTTACCTGCCCTGGTCTGCGCGCTCATTAGACTTCATGCAACGCAAGCGAACGACTTGCACCGCATAACAACAAGAAAGGTATACCGATGAATTCCACTCTGCGCCTCGCCGCCGCTATTTCCCTCGCCTCGCTCATGCCCCTCAGCGCCTTCGCCGCCGAATCCAAAGGTAGCGTCGAGGTAGTGCACTGGTGGACCTCCGGTGGCGAGAAAGCTGCCGTTGATGTCCTCAAGGCCCAGGTCGAGAAAGACGGCTTCACCTGGAAGGACGGCGCTGTTGCCGGTGGCGGTGGTTCCACCGCGATGACCGTGCTCAAGAGCCGCGCCGTCGCCGGCAACCCGCCCGGCGTTGCCCAGATCAAGGGCCCGGACATCCAGGACTGGGCGGCCACCGGCCTGCTCGACAGCGATGTGCTCAAGGACGTCGCCAAGCAGGAGAAGTGGGACAGCCTGCTCGACAAGAAGGTCGCCGACACCGTCAAGTACGAAGGTGACTACGTCGCCGTGCCGGTGAACATCCACCGCATCAACTGGCTGTGGATCAACCCTGAGGTGTTCAAGAAGGCCGGCATCGACAAGGCGCCGACCACCCTCGACGAATTCTATGCCGCAGCCGACAAGCTCAAGGCCGCAGGCTTCATTCCCCTGGCCCACGGTGGCCAGCCATGGCAGGACAGCACCGTGTTCGAGAACGTGGTGCTGGCGGTGATGGGGGTGGAGGGCTACAAGAAGGCCCTGGTCGACCTCGACGAAAAAGCCCTGACCGGCCCGGAGATGGTCAAGGCCCTGACCGAGCTGAAGAAGGTCGCCACCTACATGGACCCTGACGGCAAGGGCCAGGACTGGAACCTCGAGGCCGCGAAGGTCATCAACGGCAAGGCCGGCATGCAGATCATGGGCGACTGGGCCAAGAGCGAGTGGACCCTGGCCAAGAAGACCGCCGGCAAGGACTACCAGTGCGTACCCTTCCCCGGCACTGACAAAGGCTTCCTGTACAACATCGACTCGCTGGCGGTGTTCAAGCAGAAGAACGAAGGCACCACTGCAGGCCAGCAGGACATCGCCAAGCGTGTGCTGGGTGAAGACTTCCAGAAGACCTTCAGCATCAACAAGGGCTCGATCCCGGTGCGCAACGACATGCTGGCCGACATGAGCAAGTATGGCTTCGACAGTTGCGCCCAGACCGCTGCCAAGGACTTCCTGGCGGACGCCAAGTCGGGTGGCCTGCAGCCGAGCATGGCGCACAACATGGCGACCACGCTTGCCGTGCAGGGGGCGTTCTTCGATGTGGTGACCAACTACATCAACGACCCGAAGGCCGATCCGGCCGATGCGGCGAAGAAGCTCAACGCAGCGGTCAAGGCCGCCCAATAACGGCCCAATCGCGGGACAAGCCCGCTCCCACAGGTTTGGCGCCATGCGCTGAACCTGTGGGTGGGCCAGATCTTTGTGGGAGCGGGCTTGTCCCGCGATGCGGTGCGCAGCACCGCCCTCGTTCCGGTATCTGAAATCATGACTACGACCACCGCCCAACTGCGGGCCTCACCCATGGACGCGCTCCAGCGCTGGTTACCGAAACTGGTACTGGCGCCGAGCATGTTCATCGTGCTGGTGGGCTTCTACGGCTACATCCTGTGGACCTTCGTCCTGTCGTTCACCACCTCGACCTTCCTGCCCACCTACAAGTGGGCGGGCCTGGCCCAGTACGCGCGGCTGTTCGACAACGACCGCTGGTGGGTGGCGAGCAAGAACCTGCTGGTCTTCGGCGGAATGTTCATCGGCATCACCTTGGTGATCGGCGTGCTGCTGGCGGTGTTCCTCGACCAGCGTATCCGCCGCGAAGGGGTGATCCGCACCATCTACCTGTACCCCATGGCACTGTCGATGATCGTGACCGGCACCGCCTGGAAGTGGCTGCTCAACCCGGGCATGGGCCTGGACAAGCTGCTGCGCGACTGGGGCTGGGAGGGCTTTCGCCTGGACTGGCTGATCGATCCGGACCGGGTCGTCTACTGCCTGGTGATCGCCGCGGTATGGCAGGCCTCGGGCTTCATCATGGCGATGTTCCTTGCCGGGCTGCGCGGTGTCGACCAGTCGATCATCCGTGCTGCGCAGATCGACGGTGCAAGCATGCCGCGCATCTACTGGACCGTGGTGCTGCCGAGCCTGCGCCCGGTGTTCTTCAGCTCGCTGATGATCCTCTCGCACATCGCCATCAAGAGCTTCGACCTGGTGGCCGCGATGACCGCCGGTGGTCCTGGCTATTCCTCGGACCTGCCCGCGATGTTCATGTACTCGTTCACCTTCAGCCGCGGGCAGATGGGCATGGGTTCTGCCAGCGCGATCCTGATGCTCGGCGCGATCCTCGCGATCCTCGTGCCCTACCTGTATTCCGAGCTGAGGACCAAGCGCAATGACCACTAATCTCGACAAGCCGGCCCTCAGCCTGGGTCGCATCGCCATCCACGCCGTGCTGCTGCTGGCGGTGCTGCTCTACCTGGTGCCGCTGGTGGTGATGCTGCTGACCAGCTTCAAGACCCCGGAAGACATCAGCACCGGCAACCTCTTGAGCTGGCCGGAGCTGTTCACCGCGATTGGCTGGGTCAAGGCCTGGGGCACGGTCAGTGGGTATTTCTGGAACTCGATCCTGATCACCGTTCCGGCGGTGCTGATCTCCACGGCCATCGGCGCCCTGAACGGCTACGTGCTGTCGATGTGGCGCTTCCGTGGCTCGCAACTGTTCTTCGGTCTGCTGCTGTTCGGCTGCTTCCTGCCATTCCAGACCGTGCTGCTGCCAGCCTCGTTCACCCTCGGCAAGCTGGGCCTGGCCAGCACCACCTCGGGGCTGGTGCTGGTGCACGTGGTCTATGGCCTGGCCTTCACCACGCTGTTCTTCCGCAACTACTACGTCAGCATTCCCGAGGCGCTGGTCAAGGCTGCACGCCTGGATGGTGCCGGGTTCTTCACCATCTTCCGCCGCATCATCCTGCCGATGTCGACGCCGATCATCATGGTCTGCCTGATCTGGCAGTTCACCCAGATCTGGAACGACTTCCTGTTCGGCGTGGTGTTCTCCAGCGGCGATTCGCAACCGATCACCGTGGCCCTGAACAACCTGGTCAACACCAGCACCGGTGCCAAGGAATACAACGTCGACATGGCCGCGGCAATGATCGCCGCACTGCCAACCCTGCTGGTCTATGTGGTCGCAGGCAAGTATTTCGTGCGTGGGCTGACCGCCGGCGCAGTCAAGGGGTAAGTCATGGCAACGCTCGAACTTCGCAATGTAAACAAGACCTACGGCACCGGCTTGCCGGACACCCTCAAGGATATCCAGCTGGCGATCAAGGACGGCGAGTTCCTGATCCTGGTCGGCCCTTCCGGCTGCGGCAAGTCCACCTTGATGAACTGCATCGCCGGCCTTGAGAACATCACCGGCGGGGCGATCCTGATCGATGACCAGGACGTTTCCGGCATGAGCCCGAAGGATCGTGACATCGCCATGGTGTTCCAGTCCTATGCGCTGTACCCGACCATGAGCGTGCGCGAGAACATCGAGTTCGGCCTGAAGATCCGCAAGATGCCGCAGTCGGCAATCGACGAGGAAGTCGCGCGGGTGGCCAAGCTGCTGCAGATCGAGCACCTGCTCAATCGCAAGCCGGGCCAGCTCTCCGGTGGCCAGCAGCAGCGCGTGGCCATGGGCCGGGCCCTGGCGCGCAGGCCGAAGATCTACCTGTTCGACGAGCCGTTGTCGAACCTCGACGCCAAGCTGCGGGTCGAGATGCGCACCGAAATGAAACTGATGCACCAGCGCCTGAAAACCACCACGGTGTACGTGACCCACGACCAGATCGAGGCCATGACCCTGGGGGACAAGGTCGCGGTGATGAAGGACGGCATCATCCAGCAGTTCGGTACGCCCCAGCAGATCTACAACGATCCGGCCAACCTGTTCGTCGCCAGCTTCATCGGCTCGCCACCCATGAACTTCATCCCCGTGCGCATCAGCAAGCAGGACGGGCGCCTGTTCGCCCTGCTCGACAGCGGCCAGGCCCGCTGCGAAATGCCCCTGGGCGCGGCCAGCGAAGCGCTGGACGGCCGTGAGGTGATCCTCGGCGTACGCCCCGAGCAGATCGCACTCGGTAGCGCCGAAGGCAACGGCTTGCCGGCGGTGCGCGCAGAAGTGCAGGTCCTGGAGCCCACCGGCCCCGACCTGCTGGTGTTCGTCACCCTCAACCAGACCAAGGTCTGCTGCCGGTTGGCGCCGGATGTCGCCTGCAATGTCGGTGACAGCCTGAACCTGCAGTTCGATCCGGCGCGGGTCCTGCTGTTCGACGCGAGCAGCGGCGAGCGCCTGGACCTGCCGGCAGCGGACGCGCCAGTCAAGGACAACGTGACACGTATCAAGGGACGTTGAAGCAGCAAACCATCGATAACAAGAAAAGAGGAAACAAGGGATGGACCATCGCAAGCGTATCAAGGCACTAGGCTCGCTGACCCTGCTCGCCCTCGTGGGCAGCAATGGCGCGCATGCTGCCGAGGCTTTCTCCAGCGAGTCGAAATGGATGACTGGCGACTGGGGTGGGGCTCGCACCGAGCTGTTGGAAAAAGGCTACGACTTCACTCTCGACTACGTGGGTGAAGTGGCCGGTAACCTGCACGGTGGCTACAACAACGACAAGACCGCGCGCTACAGCGATCAGTTCGCCCTCGGCGCGCACCTGGACCTGCAGAAGATCCTTGGCTGGCACGATGCGGAGTTCAAGCTGGCGATCACCGAGCGTAGCGGACGCAACCTGTCCAATGACCGCATCAGCGACCCGCGCGCCGGGCAGTTCAGCTCGGTGCAGGAAGTCTGGGGCCGTGGCCAGACCTGGCGCCTGACGCAGATGTGGGTCAAACAGAAGTACTTCGACGGCGCGCTGGACGTGAAGGTCGGCCGCTTCGGTGAAGGCGAGGACTTCAACAGCTTCCCTTGCGACTTCCAGAACCTGGCGTTCTGCGGTTCGCAGGTGGGTAACTGGGTGGGTGGCATCTGGTACAACTGGCCGGTCAGCCAGTGGGCGCTGCGGGTGAAGTACAACATCACGCCGGAGTTCTTCGTCCAGGTCGGTGCCTACGAGCAGAACCCGTCCAACCTCGAGACCGGCAACGGCTTCAAGCTCAGTGGCAGCGGGACCAAGGGCGCGATCCTGCCGGTCGAAATGGTCTGGTCGCCGAAGGTCAACGGCCTGCCGGGCGAATACCGCCTGGGCTACTACTACAGCACCGCCAAGGCCGACGACGTCTACGACGACATCAACGGCAACCCGCAGGCGTTGACTGGCCAAGCCTTCAAGTCGCACTCGAGCAAGCATGGCTGGTGGGTCGTGGCCCAGCAGCAGGTCACCGCGCACAACGGCGATGCCAACCGCGGCCTGAGCCTGTTCGCCAACTTCACCGTGCACGACAAGGCCACCAACGTGGTGGACAACTACCAGCAGGTGGGGATGGTCTACAAGGGCGCGTTCGATGCACGGCCCAAGGATGATATCGGCTTCGGCATCGCGCGCATCCACGTCAACGACGACGTGAAGAAGCGCGCCGAACTGCTCAACGCCCAGAGCGGTATCGACGACTACGACAATCCGGGCTTCGTGCCACTGCAGCGCACCGAGTACAACGCCGAGCTGTACTACGGCTTCCACGTCACCAACTGGCTGACCGTGCGCCCGAACCTGCAGTACATCAAGAGCCCGGGCGGTGTGGACGATGTCGACAACGCGTTGGTCGCAGGCTTGAAGATTCAGTCGTCATTCTAAGAAAAATTGTTGTAAATTTACGCCATCCACCCCCACACCCCGAGATCCACTGTTCTGCAGTGGATCTCGGGCTTGGGTAAAGACAGCGCTATCTCAAACAACAAGAGCTTTCTGAACATGTCTGAACATCCGCTCCATCGCTTTTTCACTTCGCAACGGCCACGGCCGGTTTTCGAGTGGGAGCGTCACCAGCAGCGCGATGTCCTGATCATCGATCACCCATGCTGCCAGGCGGTGTTCAGCCGCCAGGGCGCACAATTGCTGCACTTTCAGCCGACCGGCGAGAAACCCTGGCTGTGGTGCGCCGAACAATGGCCACAGGTCGGTGCGATCCGTGGCGGCGTGCCGGTGTGCTGGCCCTGGTATGGCCGTCATCCCAGCGAGGACCTGTGGCCGGCTCATGGCTGGGGGCGCTTGCTGGACTGGAAGCTGCTCGACAGCCGCGAAGACGAGGAGGGCGTCACGCTCAAGTGGCGTCTGGACCTGTGCGACTGGCAGGTCGACTTGCACGCCCGGCTGGGCTCGAGCATGGAACTGCGCCTGTGCACCGAGCACCAGGACAGCGAACCCTGCCAGCTGAGCCACGCATTGCTGGCGTTCTGGCGCATCAGCGATGTGTCGCAGATCGCTTTGTCGGGGCTGGAGGATATCGACGGCTACGACCGCCTCAACCGACAGGCATGCCGTGAAGATGGCGTGCTCACGCTCAAAGGGGGTTGCCAGAAGGTCTACCCGGGCACGCCGAAGGTGCAGTTGCATGACTCGGCCTGGGCGCGCGAACTGTGCATCGACACCAGCGACAGCGACGACACGGTGGTCTGGCACCCTGGCAATCGCCCATTGATGGGGGTGAGCGGGCGCGAGAGCCAGGGGTTCGTCTGCGTCGAGGCTGCCAGTGGCAGCGGCGAAGGCCTGAGCCTGGCGCCTGGGCAGCGCGCGCAGTTGCGGCTGCAGGCGCATCGGCTCAGTTGAGTCAGCTGTCTTCGGCGGGGTAGCGGCTGGCGTTGAGGCTTTCCTTGATCTTGCGCAGGTGTGGCTGGAAATCCGAGCCGCGGCGCAGGGTCATGCCGGTGGCCAGCACATCGAGCACCGTCAACTGGATGATCCGCGAGGTCATCGGCATGTAGATGTCGGTGTCCTCCGGCAGCGGCAGGTGCAGGCTCATGCTGCAGGCCTTGGCCAGGGGCGAACCGGCGGCAGTGATACCCAGCACCGAGGCGCCGTTTTCCCTGGCCTGTTTCGCCACTTCGACCAGTTCGCGGGTGCGCCCGGTGTAGGAAATGATCACGAACAGATCGCCGGTGTGCGCGACCGATGCCAGCATGCGCTGCATCAGCACGTCGGGGTGTGCCGACACCGCCAGGTTGAAGCGGAAGAACTTGTGCTGGGCGTCCATGGCCACCGGCGCCGAGGCGCCCAGGCCGAAGAAATGGATCTGCCGGGCCTGGATCATCATGTCCACGGCGCGGCTGACCTGCTGCGGGTCGATCTGCTGGCAGGCGCTGTCGAGCGATGCGATGGCGCTGGCGAAGATCTTCTGGGTGTAGGCGGCAGGATCGTCGTCGGCTTCCACCGCGCGGCTTACGTAGGCCGCGCCGCTGGCCAGGCTCTGCGCCAGTTGCAGCTTGAGCTCGGGGTAGCCGCTGACACCGAACGAGCGGCAGAAGCGGTTGACGGTCGGTTCGCTGACCTTGGCCGCCTGGGCCAGGGCGGCAATGCTGAAACGGGTGGCCTGCTGCGGGTTGAGGAGGATGACTTCGGCGACTTTGCGTTCGGCCTTGTTCAGCTCGTCGAGGCGTCCCTGGATCTGTTCCAGGAGGTTTCGCACACGGTCCATGGGATGTCCTTGGGTCGGAAAGACGGCCGGCTGAGGGAACAGTCGGCTTTTTGCACGGTTGTCTATCGTACTGATGGTGGGATTGTCATACCACTTGTCTGTAATCGCTGTACGAGATGTTGTTATTTTTACTACATCGCGCTTGAAAATTGTCATCGAAAACGGTATTTCTAGGCCAACTTTAATAAAAGAACCAACATCATGGTTGCTATCAGTGTAGAACCTTGCACATTCGCCCTCTTTGGCGCCCTTGGCGACCTGGCGTTGCGCAAGCTGTTTCCTGCCCTCTACGAGCTGGACCGCGCCGGCCTGCTGCATTCCGACACCCGGCTGCTGGCCCTGGCCCGCGAAGCTGGCACCCCCGAGCAGCACCTGGCGAACATCGAAGCCCAGTTGCGCCGCTTCGTGCCGGCTGCCGATATCGAACCCCAGGCCCTGCAACGGTTTCTCGACCGCCTGAGCTACCTGCACCTGGACTTTGTCCAGCCCGAAGGCTACCAGGCCCTGGCCGAGCAGGCCGGTGAAGGACAGCCACTGATCGCCTATTTCGCCACTGCGGCGGCGGTCTACGGGGCCATCTGCGAAAACCTCGACAAGGCCGGCCTGGCATCGCGCACCCGCGTCGTGCTGGAAAAACCCATCGGGCACGACCTGGAGTCGTCGCGTCGGGTCAATGACGCCGTGGCGCGCTTCTTCCCCGAAAGCCGGGTCTATCGCATCGACCACTACCTGGGCAAGGAAACGGTACAGAACCTGATCGCCTTGCGCTTTGCCAACAGCCTGTTCGAAACCCAGTGGAACCAGAACTCCATCTCCCACGTGGAGATCACCGTTGCCGAGAAAGTCGGCATCGAAGGGCGCTGGGGCTACTTCGACAAGGCCGGCCAACTGCGCGACATGATCCAGAACCACCTGCTGCAGCTGCTGTGCCTGATCGCCATGGACCCGCCCAGCGATCTGTCGGCCGACAGCATCCGCGACGAGAAGGTCAAGGTGCTCAAGGCGCTGGCGCCGATCACCGGCGAGGGGCTGAGCACCCGTGTGGTACGCGGCCAGTACATCGCCGGCTACAGCGACGGCACTCCGGTGCCGGGCTACCTGGAAGAAGAGAACGCCAACGCCCAGAGCGACACCGAAACCTTCGTCGCCCTGCGCGCCGACATCCGCAACTGGCGTTGGTCGGGCGTGCCGTTCTATCTGCGTACCGGCAAGCGCATGCCGCAGAAGCTGTCGCAGATCGTCATCCACTTCAAGGAAACGCCGCACTATATCTTCGCCCCGGAGCAGCGTTTGCAGATCGGCAACAAGCTGATCATCCGTCTGCAGCCCGACGAAGGTATCTCGCTGCGGGTGATGACCAAGGAGCAGGGGCTGGACAAGGGCATGCAACTGCGCAGCGGCCCACTGCAACTGAATTTTTCCGACACCTGGCGCAGCGCGCGGATTCCGGATGCCTACGAGCGTTTGCTGCTCGAAGTGATGCGCGGCAACCAGAACCTGTTCGTGCGCAAGGACGAGATCGAGTACGCCTGGACCTGGTGCGACCAGTTGATCGCCGGCTGGAAGAACGCCGGTGACGCGCCCAAGCCTTATGCGGCCGGGTCCTGGGGGCCGATGAGCTCGATTGCACTGATTACACGCGATGGGAGAGCCTGGTATGGCGATATCTGAACTGCAACTGCCGGCGACCGCGAAGGTTCACGCGCTGACAGACGCCAAGCGCCTGGCCGCGACGCTGGCCGGCGATGTGGCCGAGCGCCTGCGCGCCGCCATCGCCAGCAAGGGTCAGGCCTGTGTGGTGCTGTCTGGCGGGCGTAGCCCGGTCCCGTTTCTCGAGCAACTGGCCCTGGAAAAACTCGACTGGTCGAAGGTGACCGTGTCGCTGGCCGACGAGCGCTGGGTGCCGGTCGAGCATGCCGACAGCAATGCCGGGCTGCTGGCCCGGCACCTGCTCAAGGGCGAGGCGGCCAAGGCGCGGTTCATGGGCCTGTACCAGCGCGCCGACAACCTCGACGCCGCGGCGCAACAGGCCGACCAGGTGCTTGCCGACCTGCCGCCGATCGACGTGCTGGTGTTGGGCATGGGCGACGACGGCCATACCGCATCGCTGTTCCCGGACAGCCCGAACCTGGTCGAGGGCCTCGATCCAGAGAGCGCGCGCCGCTGCCTGCCATTGCTGGCACCGAGCGTGCCGCACCAACGCCTGTCGATGACCCGCGCGCTGCTGTCGAGCGCTGCTTTCGTCGCACTGTCCGTGCAGGGGGCAGGCAAACTCGCTACCCTGCGCGCCGCTCTGGCTGGCGACGACCTCACGCAAATGCCCATTCGCGCCTTTCTTCACGACCCCCTGGACATCTACTGGTGCCCATGAGCCAAGGATCCACTGTCATGACCACGCTTGAACGCCCACAACCTCTGCTCTCGATGGCCGAGAAAGCCGCCCGGATCGATGAGATCTGCGGCAAGGCGCGCATCCTGCCGGTGATCACCATCGCCCGCGAGGAAGACATCCTACCGTTGGCCGATGCCCTGGCAGCCGGTGGCATCCGTACCCTGGAGGTGACCCTGCGTTCGCAGCACGGTCTCAAGGCCATCCAGGTGCTGCGTGAGCAGCGTCCTGAACTGTGCATCGGTGCCGGCACCGTGCTCGATCCTGCGATGTTCGCGGCCGTGGAAGCGGCGGGGGCGCAGTTCGTG
>NZ_JBNFMU010000187.1:0-86435 GCF_049942315.1 Pseudomonas wayambapalatensis | reverse complement strand
CCGGCGCGCTCGCCGAAGATCTTGAAGACGTTCTTGTCCAACTTCTTGGGGGCAGTCCAGCCCTGTGGGAGCGGGCTTGTCCCGCGATCACCGGCGGAGCCGGTGCCATTCAGCGCGGTGTTCTTTTCGCGGGCAAGCCCGCTCCTACGAAAGCAGCGCAGGCCCCTGTGGGGCGGTTCGGGGCCCCGACTTGCCCCGCGATGGCGGCTGCGCCTATTCGCAGACCGCCACTTCCGATGGCCCACCCAGGTTGCGCTCGGCCAGCCACACCTCCTGCATCAGCCACTCGCGAAACTGCTCCACATGCGCGGGCAATTGCTGGTCCGGTCGGGTCACGAACCAGTACGACTGGTGGCCGTCGACCTGCACGTCCAGCACCTGCACCAGTTGCCCGGCAGCCAGCTCCCTGGCGACCATCTGCCGGTCGGCGATGGTGATGCCGAGCCCGTCGATGGCGGCGCGGATGGCCATGTCCAGCAGGTCGAATTCATAGCCGCCACGCAGGTCAACGCCCTGGATCCTGGCGGCGTCCAGCCAGTGGCGCCAGGTCAGGAAGCGCTGGTCCTCGCGGGCCAGAACGTGCAGCAGGGTCATGTGATGCAGGTCGACCCGGCGCTCCTCCTGCTGTGCCAGCAGCGACGGCGAACACACCGCGATGTGCCGTTCGTGCATCAGCAGCGAACTGTCAAGGCCGTCCCATTCGCCATTGCCGAAACGGATCGCGCAGTCGAGCGTGGCGATTTCCGCGAGGTTGTCCTGCAGTTGGGTGGTGAGTGTCACTTCGAGCCCCGGACACGCCTCGCGCAGGCGCCCAAGACGCGGCAGCAGCCAGCGGCTGGCGAAGGTTGGCGGGGCGTTGAGACGGATGCGCGTGGGGTGCTGGCGTTGCTGGATGCCGCGTACGGTCAGCTCGATACGATCGAACGATTGCTGCAGGGCATTGAGTAGCGTACGCCCGGCGTCGGTGAGCTGCAGGTGATGGTGGCGGCGCTGCAACAGCGATTCGCCAAGCTGTTCCTCGAGCTGGCGCACCTGGCGGCTGACGGCGCTTTGGGTGACGTTGAGCAGTTCGGCGGCGCGGGTGAAGCTGCCGGTGCTGCCGGCCACCTCGAAGGCTTTGAGGGCGTTGAGTGCCGGGATCTTGCGTTTCACTCGCCGTGTCTCCTGGTGGGAGTGGGGCCGCACAGCGGCCCGGGGTTTTCAGAAGTAATAGCCGATGTTCATGTACAGCTGGTTCTCCCAATGGTCGGTGCCGCCCTGGGCGAGGCTTTCGGTGTAGCTGCTGCCGCCGATGTACGGATCGTTGCGCCCGTTCAGCCACTCCACCGCGATGTAGAAGCTGCGCACCGAGAACGAGGTGCCGAGGATGAAGCGTTCGGAACTGTCGAAGCCGGATGCAGACTTGTCGAAGCGGCTGTAGTTGCCATACAGGGTGACTCCGCTGATCCAGTCGCCGAGAAAGGTGCCGGGCACGCTGTAGCTGAGGTCGCCGACGTACAGGTTACCGCGACTGGCGACGTTGTAGGTGCCGTCGTAGCCACCGAAGGTCACTCGCTCGCTGTTGTCCGGGTTGCGTGGCGACATCTGCTGGCGCGCGGCAAGCATCTGCACGCCCCAGGGGCCGTTCTTGCCCAGGTAGTGCACGCCGATCACGTTGCGTCGGCCGTCGTCGTGGGTGTCGCGGTTTTCCAGGCGCGAGGTCAGGCCCGAGATGCCGGCCTCCGATTGCCAGTCGCCGAGCTTGAACGAGCGCGCCAGGCGAGCGACGGCGATCTGCCGCTCCTGGTTGCGGCTGCCGTCGGCGACATAGTCGTCGGCCGAGGTCACCACGCTGGAGTAGGTGGTGCCGTTGCTGGTGCCGCGGCCAGGCCAGGCGGGGCGTCCGTAGAGACCCAGTTGCAGGTTCCAGTCGCCTTGCTGGTGAATGTACTTGGCGCCTACCGCCTCGACGTCCTCAAGCCCGATCACGTTGCCCAGGGTCTCGTAGAAGGTGCTGCCGAAATACGGCTGCAGGCCGAAGGGGATCTTGTTCAGGCCGACCTGGACCTGGCGGTTCTCGTCGAACTTGTAGCCGACCCAGGCGTACTCGGCGAACTGGATATCGCCGACCTTGTCGGTGTACTGGTAGGGGTAGGCCTTGCCATAGAAGCGATAGCGCACCGCGCCGATCCAGCTGTCCGAGTCGTAGTTGGCGCGCAGCATGATGGTGTCCAGGCCGGCCTTGTCGATCTTGCGGTCCGGGTCGTGGTCGAAGCGTGCGCGGATCGCGCCGCCGACGTCGAGGTTTTCGGTGATCGGCACAGCCTGGGCTGCGGCGCTGAGGGTCAGCAGGACGGGAAGCAGGGTGTGACGCAACGGAAGTGCGGGCATGGGTGGGGGCACCTTTGGTGGTTTCTTGTCGTTATCGGGGCCGCTGTGCGGCCCAATCGCGGGACAAGCCCGCGATTGGGGCGACCCTATCCAACGCCCGTGCCCCGGCACAAACGAGCATTACGCAGCGGTAACCCGAGAAAAACGCATGTTTGCAGGCAGTCGCGCCCCTGTAGAATCGCCCTACAAAAACAACGATCAGCAGAGCCCCACCATGCGCACCCTGCCGCCTTTGAACATGCTCAAGGTCTTCGAGGAAGTTGCTCGCCACCGCAGCTTCAATCGCGCCGCCGATGCGCTGAACGTCACCCAGGGCGCCATCAGCCGACAGATCAAGCAGTTGGAGGATTACCTGGGTGTCGTGCTGTTCGTCCGCGGCCCGCGTGGCCTGACCCTGACCGAGGCAGGCAACGCCCTGGCCCCGCACCTGGGCGAGGCGTTCGATCGCATCGAGCGGGCGCTGGAGGCGGTGCGCGTGCCCAATCTGCGCCAGCGCCTGCGTATCCTTGCGCCACCGACCTGGGCCACCCGCTGGCTATCGCCACGCCTGCGCGGCTTCATGCAGCGCTACCCGGACATCAGCCTCAGCGTCACCAGCCAGCGTGATGACGAGCACCCCGGCGAACTCGACTGCCGCATCCTGTTCAGCCGTGAAGGCGAGGGCACGGGTAATCGCCGTTTGCTGGTGATGGAACGGCACATCGCCGTGGCCAGCCCCGAGCTGTTCCAGGATGGCCGTGAGCCTTGTCTGCGCGATCACCCGCTGCTGCACATCCTCCACGAAGGCCGCCGCCTGCGGGTGTGGGAGAACTGGCTGGCGGCCACAGGGCGCAGCGATGTCGATGCCGACTGCGGCATCGAGTTCGGCACCCTCGACCAGGTGATCCACACCGCCCTGGCCGGCGGCGGCCTGGCGGTGATCGACCGGCAGATGATCGAGCGTGAGCTGGCCAGCGGCAGCCTGCTGCCGATCACCCCGGTGGAGGTGATCGGGCCTTATGGCTACTGGATGGAGGTGCCGGGTGACAAGCGCGGGTTGTCGAAGGTGGAGCGCTTTGCCGATTGGCTGGCAGTGGTGAGCAATCCTTGAGATTGCGGCGTCTTTCTTCGCGGGCAGGCCTGCTCCCACAGGGATGGACTGCCCCCGAAAAGTTGGACAGTTCTCCTGTGCGTCAATGGGGCGGCCAGGCACCGTGGCTGTGTTCGCAATCGCTCCGCGCCTGGCCCATCAGCGCTTGTCGAGGGCTGGCCCGGCCTGTCGGCGCAAGGCCTTGGCGCGTTTTTCGAGGATCAGGTAGGTGACCACCGCCAACAGCAGCGGGATCAGGTAGTACAACGTTCGATAGCCCAGCAGTGCGGCCACCAGCGTGCCCTGGCCGAGCTGGCCGTGAAGCAGGGCGAGGAACACGGCCTCCAGCACGCCGAGCCCGGCGGGTATATGGGCGACCACGCCCGCCACGCAACTGATCAGCAACACACCCAGCACCGAGGGATAGAACAGCTCCGGTGGCAGCAGCAGATGGATCAACGCCGCCATCAGCGCCCAGTTGCTTGCGCCCAGGGCCACTTGGCACAACGCCAGGCGCAGGCTCGGCAGGGTGACTTCATGCCCGCGCAGGTCCCACGTGCGCCGCTTGGCGAAGGCGCAGGCGAACAGATAAGCCAACGCAACCACGATCATCAGGACGCCGATCAGGCGCAGGCCGCCAGCGCCTACCGTCCAGCTCTGCGGCAGCTTGACCAAGCCCAAGGCGAATACGATGCCGGCCAACAGCAGGTAGCCCATCCAGTTGGTCAGCAGCCCCAGGGTGAGGATGCGGGTGATGGTCGGGGTGTCCAGGCCCAGCCTGCCGTACAGGCGGTAACGCAGGGCCACGCCACCGACCCAGGTGGTGAAATTGAGGTTGAATGCATAGCAGACGAATGCTACCGGCAGCACCTGCCGGGCCGGCAGGCGGTGTCCGGTATAGGCGCGGGCGAGCAGGTCGTAGCTGGCGAACACCAGGTAGCTGCACAGAGCCAGCAGCAACCCCAGCACCAGGGTCGAGGGCCGGTAGGCCCGTAGCGACTGGCTGACTTCGTTCCAGTCCAGGTTGCGCGCCAGGGTGAACAGCAGTACCGGGATCAACACCAGGAACAGCACGGTCAGCAGGCGTTTGCCCCAGGTCTTCCAGCGTGCCGTGGCCATCAGGTCTTGCCCTCTTGGTAGTCGGCCGGAGCCTCGCTTTCGCTTTGCAGCGACTGCAGGCGTTGCCGGTGTGCCGGGAACCAGCCAGCGATGCGCGGGAAATAGCGGGTGATGTGGAAGCCCAGGAAGACCAACGGGGCGCGCCACCAGTAGCCACGCACCATGCGCTCCAGGGTCACGGCCTTGCACTGCTCGCGGGTCAGTGCGCTCAAGTGCTGGTAGAGCAGATCGTTGAACGCACGGTCGCGGATCAGCAGGTTGGCTTCGAGGTTGAACGACAGGCTCAGCGGGTCGAGGTTGCTCGACCCCACCGTGGACCAGTCGTCGTCCACCAACGCCACCTTGCCGTGCAGCGGGCGCTGGCAGTATTCGTGGATGCGCACATCGTCGCGCAACAGGTAGTTGTAGAGCAGCCGGGAGAGTGTGCGGACCCAGCGCATGTCTGGCTGCCCCTGGAGGATCAGGGTTACCTCGACCCCGCGCCGAGCGGCGTTGCGCAGCTCGCGCAGCAGGCGGTAGCCGGGGAAGAAGTAGGCGTTGGCCACGACGATACGCTGCCTGGCTTCACGGAAGGCCTGCAGGTAGCAGACTTCGATATCGTTGCGATGGCGCCGGTTGTCGCGTTCCACCAGCACGGCACTGGCCGGGCCTGCAGCGATACCGTTCGGTTGGATTCGACTGGCGGCGTCCAGCACGGGGGCGAGCAATCGGCAAGAGGACGCGTGAAGCTGGTCCACCACGGGGCCGACGACCTCCACGGCATAGTCCTGCTTGGCCTGCGGGCCGAAATCGCCAAGGTGATCGGCGCTGTAATTGAGACCGCCGATGAACGCGCGCTGTCCGTCGATCACCAGGATCTTGCGGTGCAGGCGACGGAACAGGTTGGTGCGCATGCCGGCCAGCCGTGGTTGCGGATCGAACGAATGGAAACGGACCCCGGCCGCAGTCATCGAGGCGATGAACTCGTCGGGCAGGTCGGCGGTGCCGTAACCGTCCACGGCCACCTCGACCCTTACCCCACGCCGTGCGGCGTCGATCAGGGCCTGGCGCAAGGGCTGGCCGACCTTGTCGTCGTAGATGATGAAGGTTTCCAGGAGAATCTCCTCGCGAGCCTGGGCCATGGCCTCGAACACGCGTGGATAGTACTGCTCGCCGTTGATCAGCAACTGGACGTGGTTGCCGTCGCTCCAGGACAGCTTCATAGCGTCACCTGCGCTACCAGCGGGGCGTGGTCGGAAAGGTGCGTCCACGGGTATCTGGACAGCACCCGGGCTTCGCAGGCCTGTGCGTTGCGAAGGTAGATGCGATCCAGGCGCAGCAGCGGCAGGCGGGCGGGAAAGCTGCGCGCCGGCTTGCCGAAGGCTTCGACCAGATGCCTCGAGAGGCGCACATCTGCTTTCAGACGCCAGTCGTTGAAGTCGCCGGCGACGATGACCGGCTCGCCCGACGGCAGGCTGTCGAGCAACGCCAGCAGCAGGCCGACTTGCCGCTGGCGGTGCTCTTCGCGCAGACCCAGGTGCACGCAGATCGCGTGCACCTGCTCATGGCCGGGCACTTCGAGCTGGCAATGCAGCAGGCCGCGTTCTTCGTTGCCGTGGATCGTGACGTCAAGGTTGTCGTGGGCGCGGATCGGAAACTTGGACAGCAGGGCGTTGCCATGGTCGCCATGGGGATAGACCGCGTTGCGTCCGTAGGCGAACTGCGGCCACATGCTGTCGGCGAGGAATTCGTACTGAGGTGCCGTCGGCCAGGTCGGGTGGCGCTCGGCATGCTGCTGATGGCTGCCGTGTACCTCCTGCAGGAACACCAGGTCGGCCCCGGTAGCGCGTACCGCCTCACGCAGCTCCGGCAGGATGAAACGGCGGTTGAACAGGGTGAAACCCTTGTGCACGTTGAGGGTCAGCACCGTCAGGCGGTGCACGGCGGTCACCTTGTCGATGATGCAGCGGGGGGCGGGCAAAGTTCCGTTCATAGCGGCTCCTGCGGATCGACGCCGGGCTCTGTCACCAATTCGCCGTCAAGGCCGAGCTTGCCAAGCAGGCGACGGGCATCGTACGGGGCATGCACTTTCTGGTCATTGTCGAAGTAGCAGTACACGTCACGGGAAGCGCGCTTTGCCGGGGCGCGGCGCACGACGCGCTGGGCATCCTCCGGCTGGCCGCCCGCAGCCCAGGCCTGGATACGCATACGCCAGCGGCGCAGCGCGCTGGCGGTATAGCCGCTGCTGTAGAGCTCGACATCGCCATGCAGGCGCAGGTACATGAAATCGGCCGTGACTTCCTCGACATAGGGCCATTTGCCCGCGCTGTCGGCGACCACCAGGGCGACCTTGTGTTTGCGCAGCAGGTCGATGAAGGTATCGCAGAGGAAACTGGGGTGGCGGATTTCCACGGCGTGGCGCAGGCGTGAGTTGCCCTTGACGGTCGCCCCACCGTTGCCTTGCAGGCGCTCGGCGGCCTGGCGGGCAAGGCGGCGGGCGGCAGAGCGGTCATGCGGGAGCTTGGCCAGAAAGTCGCTGAAGCGCTGCACGTCGAATTTCAGGTTAGGGGGAAACTGCCAAAGGAAAGGCCCAAGCTTGTCACCCAGCAGCAGCGGGCCCGACGCGAAGAAGTTGGCCAGCGCTTCGTCGATCTCGCGAAGCCTGCGCACATGGGTGATATAGCGTGGGGCCTTGACCGAGAACACGAAATCCTCTGGCGTCTCGTCACGCCAGCGGTCGTAGCGTTCCGGAGTCTGCAGCGCGTAGAACGAGCCATTGATCTCGATGCTGTTGACCGCCCGCGAGGCAAACGCCAGCTCGTCGTCCTGGCGCAGCCCCTTGGGGTAGAAGTCCTTGCGCCATGGGCCATAGCGCCAACCGGAAATGCCAATGCGGATCTCGCTCACCACAGCCCCCTGTATTGATGTACTCATCAGTAGCGACCCGTGGCGGATCGAGAGGGTTCAGCAGGATTGACGAGTGGCGCTACCTGGAAAGCGCCGGGCCTTCAGCCGTCGGATTGCTCTTCTGGGGGGACCTGGCCTTCCGGCCATTCGGGTGCCTCTTGTTGGGGATCGGGCGCAGGTATCTTCTCGCCGGGATCGTGTGGGACTTCATCGACATAAGGATCTGGATGATTGGGGTCGCTCATGGTCGGTCTCCTGGGCAGGTAGGTCAGTCGCTTTTATCAACCATGAGGGTGTACCTCTGGTCGAACACAGGAGGGTCTGTGTTCAGTTGTGACCAGGGCGCGAGTCATCGCACTGCAAAGATTCTCGGATTTCCAGACCAGTTGCCTGAAGGACCGCCGGACAAACATTTAGCGGGTGAACAACAGCAGTGCAGGGAGTGGCCTTCAGCGGTGCTGAGCCCGTTCAATAGGGCACCGACCCGCACAGTGTCTCTATGGCCTCGACCAGGTCGTCATAGCCCACCGGTTTGTTCAGGTGGCGGTCGAAGCCCGACTGGCGTGAGCGGTACTGGTCGGCGCTGGCGCCGTAGCCGGTCAGGGCAATGGCCGGTGTGTAGCGCAGGTGTTCCAGGCCCCGTAGCGCCTTGATCAGGGCATGACCGTCCATTACCGGCATGCCGATATCGGACAGGATGATCTCGTAGCGTCCGTCGGCGGCGGCCTCGAGCGCTGCTTGCGGGTCGCTGTAGGCCTCGACGTTCGCACCTTCCATCTCCAGCAACTGCTGCATGACCTCGAGGATTTCCTTCGAGTCGTCTACCAGCAGCACCTTGATACCATCCAGGCGTCCGTCGCTGGCCTGCTCGGGAGCATCTGGCGTGGCCTGGCGCTCGGGCGCGCACAACGGTAGGGAGACGGTGAAGGTGGTGCCGCAACCAAGCCCCGCAGAATACGCCGCGACCGTCCCGCCATGGGCCTCGACCAACTGGCGCACCAGCGACAGGCCGATACCCAGCCCTTCGCGGCTGTTGCCGGACAACTGCGGTGCGGCCTGGGTGAACAGGTCGAAAACGCTCTCGAGGCTATCCTCGGTCAGCCCCACGCCCTGGTCGATCACCTCTAGCTGGGCCTGGCTGTCTCGCCTGGCGAGCACCACGCGAATCTCGGTGCCTGCGGGGCTGAACTTCAAGGCGTTGTTCAGGAGGTTCCAGATGA
The DNA here is from genome assembly GCF_049942315.1 of Pseudomonas wayambapalatensis. NCBI lineage: Bacteria > Pseudomonadati > Pseudomonadota > Gammaproteobacteria > Pseudomonadales > Pseudomonadaceae > Pseudomonas > Pseudomonas wayambapalatensis. Next base: position 77,771 of record NZ_JBNFMU010000187.1, on the reverse strand, counting down.
TCTGCTCGAGCCGCGTGCCATCGGCCTCGACGTGAACGGGCGCGCCATCGGCCGGCAACACCAGGCGCACGGTGCAAGTATGCTGCTCGTTGAGCACCACCGCATGGATCCCCTGCAGCACTGCGCACAGGTCGATCACCTCGGTCTTGAGCTTGAGCTTGCCGGTGCGGATGCGGGCGACATCGAGCAGGTCGTCGATGATTCGTGCCTGACTGGATACCGCATCACAGATGAGCCCGACCGCCTTGCTGGCGGCACTGGCGGACTTCACCGAGGGCGAGCGCCGCAGGATCTCGGCGTTGAGCTGGATCAGGTTCAGCGGGTGCTTGAGTTCGTGGGACATGACGGCGAAGAACTCGTCCTTCATGTGGCTGCTGCTCTGCGACTCGGCCAGTTGCTTGCTCTGTTCGTCGTGCAGGCGCTTGTGGCCGGTGAGGTCGCGGGCGATCTTCACGTAACCGCGCAGGCTGCTGCCCTTGAGGCGGGACACTTCGCCGCTGCAGTAGAAGCGGCTGCCGTCCTTGCGCACGTGCCAGCGCTCGTCCTGGCCGCGGCCATGGAGGCGGGCGCTGCGCAGCTCGCGCTCTGGCACACCGCTGGCCTGGTCCTGCTCGGTGAAGATCAGTTGGTAGTGGTGGCCGAGGACTTCGTCCTTGCCATAGCCGAAAATCAGCGCGGCACCGGTATTCCAGTCAGTGATCAGGCCTTGTTCATCAAGCAGGATGATGGCGAAGTCATGGGTGCTTTCCGCTACCAGACGCATGCGTTCCTCGCCCTGGCGCAAGCGTTCCTCCGCGGCGCGGCTCTGGCTGATGTCGATGAAGGTCAGTACGGTGCCATCGACATTGCGCTCGCTGGCCCGGTAGGGCAGCAAGCGGGCCAGGTACCAGTGCTGGTTGTGGCCGACCACCTCGCGTTCGATAGTGGTCTCGCGCTCGACCACCGCACGGGCGTCGTCGGCCAGGCCAGGGTAGTCGAGACGATGGGTGATATCGAGTAGCGAGCGCCCGGTGTCCACCGGCAGCATGCTGAAGATGTCCGCGGCGCGGGGCGTGAACCAGCGGATGCACAGGTTGCGGTCGACGAAGACCGTGGCGATGTCGGTCGAGGCGATCAGGTTGCTGAGGTAGTCGTTGACCTTGTCGGTCTCCTCGACCTTGGTCTTGAGCTCGTAGTTGACCGTCAGCAATTCTTCGTTGATCGACTGCAGCTCTTCCTTGCTGGTTTCCAGTTCCTCGCTGGCCGAACGCAGCTCCTCGTTGATCGCTTGCATTTCCTCGTTGGAGGCAGTCAGCTCCTGGCTGGAAAACTCCGATTGCTCAATGGTCTCCTGCAGTTGCAGCCGCGTGCGATGCAGTTCGCGCTCCAGGTTGCTCAACACCATGCCTTCGGTCTGCTCGACGGCGGCGCTGGTACTGGCGCTGCTGTCGACTTCGATCGCCTGGAACACCACCAGCAGGCAGTCGGTGCCACTGGGGTCGTCCTGGTGCGGCTGCACCAGGATTTGCACGGCCGTGGGATGTTCGTCGAGGCTGACCGAGATACTGCGCGAGGTCACCGCCTGGCCGCTGCCTTGCGCCTGCAGCAAGGTACTGCGCAGGGCCGGTCGCAACGGCGCGATGATCAGGCTGAGCAGGTTGTGGCTGAGCTCGCCACCGGCGTGGTGCAGGAAGCGCCCGACACCTTCACTCATGTGCAGGATATTGCCCTCGGTATCGATCACCAGGCTGGGCGGCGTGCAGCGAGCGAGGGCGCGGTGATGGATCTCGGCGTAGGACAAGCGGCGACTGCTGCGTGCGCGGGCCGGTGGTGCGAGCGCAGGCTCCGGGGCCTGCAGGCGCGGCGGATGGCTGGTGGTCTGCACTTCCCGGGCGCGGAAGATGCGGTTGCGTTTGTCCACGGCGACGAACAGGTCGGCCGCAAGGTCCGTCGACTCGGAGCTGCCAAGGAACAGATGGCCGCCTGGACGCAGGGCGAAATGGAACAGGCGCAGGATATCGCGCTGCACCTCGCGGTCCAGGTAGATCAGCAGGTTGCGGCAGACGATCAGGTCGAGCTGGGAGAATGGCGGATCGGACAGCAGGTTGTGACGGGCGAACAGGACCTTTTCCCTGATTTCCTTGCGCACCCGCAAGTGCTGGTCCTCCTTGATGAAGAACTGGCGCAGGCGTGCCGCCGACACGTCGGTGGCGATGGCGTCCGGATACCGGCCGGCGCGACCGATGTTGATGGCGCGTTCGTCGAGGTCGGTGGCGAATACCTGTACTTGGGCGCTGCGCTGTTCCACCGCCAACTGCTCGGTCACCAGCATCGCCAGGCTATAGGCCTCCTCGCCGGTGGAGCAGCCTGCTGACCAGAGGCGTACCTCGTGCGCGGACTCTTCACTGGCATCCTTGTTGACCAGGCCCGGCATCACATGGCGTTGCAACGCCTCGAACGCCTCGCGATCGCGGAAGAAGTTGGTCACTCCGATCAGCATGTCGGCCAGCAGTGCCCGCGACTCCTCCGGGTGGTGCTGCAGGAAGTCGAGATAGCCGGCCAGCTCTGTCTGGCCGGTGACATGCAGGCGGCGTTCCAGGCGGCGCAGTACGGTGGCGCGCTTGTAGTGGCTGAAGTCGTGTCCGGTCTCGCCTTGCAGCGTCAGCAGGATCTCATCCAGCAGCGGGTCGCTCGCCGCCGGATCACCCTCGCGCTCTCCCAATGGCGGCGGCAGGCTGTCGTCTTCGATTTCCGGCAGTTTCACCTGCCGCGCCGTGCGCCACAACTCGACCAGGCGCGCAGGCATTTCAGCTACTGGCAGCAGCAGGTCAACCATGCCGGTGGCCAGCGCCGCACGGGGCATGTCGGGGTACTCGGCATCATCGGGTGCCTGCACCAGGGTCACGCCACCTTGTTCCTTGATGCGCGACAGGCCTACGGCGCCGTCGCTGCCGGTTCCCGAGAGCACCACGCAGAATGCATGGTCCTTGTGCACGTCGGCCAGGTCGCGAAAGAACAGGTCGATGGCCACATGATCGCCGCGGCCGCGTTTGGCTGGGCTGACCCGCAGGTAGCCGTCGTTGGTGGACAGGCGATTGGCTGGCGAGATCACGTAGACATGGTTGCGTTCGATCGGCACCGGCTCGCTGACCTGGCGTACCGGCATGCGGGTGACCGCCTGGATGATCCGGTCAGCCTGGCTCTGGTGATGGGGGGAGAGGTGCAGGACGACAACGAACGCCATGCCGGAGTCGTCCGGGGCGTGCCGGAAGAACCGGCGGATCGCTTCCAGGCCGCCGGCCGAGGCGCCGATGCCGACCACGGGGAAACCCAGATGGCTGGGGCTGAGCGCCGGATTGTGCGGCGAGGCGAGGGACGGTTTGCTGGACGACTTCATGGCATCAGCCTTGTTCGGACCTGGAAATGGCCTGGGGCGAATCGCCGGGCACTGGGCGCAGATTATAGGCTGGCGCTCACTTTGGCGATGAGCGGTTGCCCTCAAGGAGGGCCAGATGCTCGATGGCCTCCTGATAACGCTCGGCTGCCTTGCGCCGCAGCTCCTGGTAATGGCCGAAGTCGAAGGCGTCGCGCCCGACGCCTTCGAGTAGGGCAAAGGCTGCGCGGTCGAGTTCATAGGCGCTGGCGAACAGCCGGCGATTCTGCTCCAGAGCGAGCTGTTGGCAGGCGCGGGTCATGGGCATGGGAGCTCCGGTAGGCGAAGTGGTATTCAGACCTATGACTACCGCGCAGGCAAATAAGTGCGAACGTTTTGACCGGATAGCTCGACGGGCAGCTCTTTTCGATTTCGGCTGCGACCAACGACTGTGCCCGTGGCTTGGAGGCGAATGGCAAAAAAACTGTACATGCCAATAAAATATCTGTACATAATGCTATCTTTGTACAGTATTGGGCCGCGCTTGAGGTCAATATGGTTCACCGTGCTCGTTGGACGTGCCTTTGCCTGCTGATCGTTGCGTTTTCGGCGACGGCGGACTGGCGCTCGCAGTTGCCCGGTGCGCAGCGGTTGGGTGCGGGTGAGTTCACTTGGTTCGGCCTGCGTCTTTACACCGCCCAGCTATGGACGCTGGCGCCGGCGCTGGACTGGAACCAGCCGTTCGCCCTCGAGCTTCTCTATCACCGGTCGTTGTCCAAGGACACGCTGGTACAGGCCAGCCTCGAGGAAATGCATCGTCTCAACGCTGGCGGCATTGCGCCGCAGCAACGCCCGGCTTGGACCCAGGCGCTTGAAGCGGCGTTCGTGGACGTGCGCCCCGGGATGCGAATTACAGGCTTGTACCTGCCGGGGCAGGGTTGCCGCTTTTACGTCGACGGTGAATTGAGCCGCGAAATCACTGACCCGGCCTTTGCCCGGGCGTTCTTTGCCATCTGGCTCGATCCACGTGCCAGGGATCCACAACTGCGTCAGCGCCTGCTCGGGCTGGCTGGCAGTGAACGAGGACGCTGAATATGTACAAAGCACTGTTGCTGGCGTTGTGTCTGCTTCTGGGCAGCTGTGGCAATGTCGGGGTCGAACGCTATGCCCAGGAGCAGCCCAAGCTCGACCTGGTGGCGTTCTTCTCGCGGCCGGTACAGGCCTGGGGGATGTTCCAGAAGCGCTCCGGTGAGGTAATCAAGCGCTTTCATGTGCGCATCGATAGCCGTCGTGAAGGTGAGCATCTGATCCTCGAAGAACATTTTCTGTACAGCGATGGCACCCGTCAGGAACGCACCTGGCGGTTGGTGCCCGACGGCCCTGGCCGCTGGCGCGGAACGGCGGGGGACGTCATTGGCGAGGCGAGGGGGGAAGTGGCGGGTAACGCGTTGCGCTGGCGTTATCAGCTTGACCTGCCTGTCGATGGGCGTAACTGGCAAGTGGACCTGGACGACTGGATGTACCTGATGGATGACGACACGCTGATCAATCGCTCGAGTATGAGCAAGCTGGGCGTGGAAATCGGCCAGATCACCCTGTTCTTCCGCCGCCTCCCGGAGAGTACGCCGTGAACCTGGTCACGCTGTTTCAATGGGTCACGACCGGCGAAGCGAAGGCGCTGGAACTGCTGTCGCTGGAGGGCGGCTTCTACCTCCTGCGTGCCTTGACCGACGCTGGCCCCGTGACTCTCAACGATGCCCATGGGCAGCCCCTGCGCGTGCGCTCCACCACCGAGCTACGCCAGTTGCTGACGGGCCTGCCAGCCGTGCCCTGCACGCTGGTGCAGCACGTGGTACATGATGAGATGTGCGGCCAACGTGACGGCCCCATCGAACCACTGCGCGTCCCGATAACGCTCGCCAGCCAGTGGTAGGCGAAACGATGCGCCTGGGCCTGGTGCTGGGTGACCAGCTGTCGTTCGACCTGGCGAGCCTGAGCGCTCTCGATCCTGCCCGTGACGCTATCTTGATGGCGGAAGTGGAGGGTGAGGCCCGGTACGTGCCGCACCATCCACTGAAGATCGTTCTGATTTTCAGCGCCATGCGGCACTTCGCTCGGTGCCTGCGCGAGCGGGGTTGGCAAGTGCACTATGTCGAGCTCGATGCTGCAGGCAACAGCGGCAGCATCGTTGGCGAGTTGTGTCGCTGGCAACAGGCCTTGGGCGCCACGCAGATCCACCTGACCGAGTGCGGCGAGTGGCGTCTGGAGCAGGCATTGCGTGATGCCGGGTTGCCGCTGGTGTGGCACCGTGACCGGCGTTTTCTGTGCTCGCGCGAAGCCTTTGCGCGCTGGGCCGCTGAGCGGCGCCAACTGCGCATGGAGCACTTCTACCGTGGCATGCGCAAGCGCACCGGCCTGCTGATGGAGCTCGATGGCAGCCCGGCAGGTGGAGCCTGGAATTTCGATGCCGACAATCGCAAGCCGTTGCCGCGTCAGCTACGTGGCCCATTCGCTGCGCATTTTGCGCAGGACGAGATCACAGCAGCGGTGCAGGCGCTGGTAGGTCAGCGCTTCAGCGACCACTACGGGGCCACCGACGGCTTCGACTATCCAGTAACCCATGCCCAGGCCCAGCAGCTCTGGCAACACTTTCTAGAGTTTGGCCTGGCGGCTTTCGGGGACTACCAGGATGCAATGGCCGACGGCGAGCCGTATCTGTTTCATGCACGTATCAGTGCAGCGCTCAACATCGGGCTTCTGGATGTGCGTAGCCTGTGTGAAGACGTCGACAGGGCGTGGCGCGAGCGGCGAGTGCCGCTCAATGCAGCTGAAGGCTTCATCCGCCAACTGATAGGCTGGCGCGAGTATGTGCGCGGGATCTATTGGCTGCGCATGCCGGAGTACGCCGGGCTCAATCACCTGGGCAACGAGCGGGCGTTGCCGGAATTCTACTGGACCGGGCAAACCCGTATGCGCTGCATGGCGCAAGCCATCGGGCAGACCTTGCGGCTGGGCTACGCGCACCACATCCAGCGGCTGATGGTGACCGGAAACTTCGCGTTGCTGGCCGGTATCGTGCCGACGGCGATTTGTGAGTGGTATCTGGCGGTCTACATGGACGCTTTCGACTGGGTCGAGCTGCCCAACACGCTTGGCATGGTGATGCATGCCGACGGTGGCTACCTTGGGTCCAAGCCCTACTGTGCGAGTGGTCGTTACATCCAGCGCATGTCCGACCATTGCGCGTCTTGCAGTTACCGGGTTGGCCAGGTAACCGAGGAGGATGCTTGCCCGTTCAATGCCCTGTACTGGCATTTTCTCATTCGCCATCGCACCGTGCTTTCGGCTAACCCGCGGCTGGCGCTGGCCTATCGTGGGCTCGATGGCATGTCGGCCAGCCGTCGCGATGCCGTATGGCAACGCGGCCAGTCATTGTTGGCGCGACTGGATGCCGGGCAGCCGATATGAAAAAGAGCCTGTTGCCCAGCAAGATCTGTGTGGTCTGTGGCCTGCCGTTCAACTGGCGCAAGCGCTGGGCGCGCTGCTGGGAACAGGTGCGCTATTGCATCTGAGCGATGCCGCAGGTCAGCGCCACGCCGCCAGGCGCAAGAGCAGGGGCAAGGTAAAGGCCCAGATGGGCGCCAGTAGCAGGCCGGTTTCCAGCGTGCCCAAAGGTAATCCCACCCCGGCCAGCCTGGCGCCCGCCAAGTAAGCCAGTGGGCCGCTGATTGCGCCCAGCAGTGCACCGAGCCGCCAGTCCCTGGCGATCCATGCCAGGCTGTGGCGCATGCCGCTGGCCAGCACCAGCCACAGCAGTGCGAGCCACAGTGGCAGCGGCCAGGCATCGAACGCGAATACCCCCAGCGCTCCCAGCACCGTATCGAGCAGGCAGCCGGCCAAGGTAACGCGCCACAGCGCCTTGAACTCGCCGCTGACGTCCCGGCTCAGGCGCAGGTGCACGCCCAGGCCGAGGATCACCAGCAGCAAGAGCCAGGGCCGTTCTGCACCCAGTACGCAGGCCCACCAGCCGACCTGCAACCAAAGGGCATTGGCGACCAGCCTGCCGCCGTGCATCAGGCATGGCCTGGCAAGGGCGCACGACGTGCCTGGGGCGCGGCCAACAGCAGGTGGGCAACGCCGATGGCGCGCTCCTCGAAGCCGCCTTGGCAGTAGCACAAGTAGAATTCCCACAGGCGCTGGAACATGTCGTCGTAGCCCAGGTCGGCCAGCGCCGTGCGTGCCTGACGCAGGTTTTCCCGCCAATGCTGCAGGGTGAGGGCGTAGTCCTGGCCGAAATCTTCCATATGTACAAGGTTCAGCGCAGTGTGCCGGCTGGCAGTGTCGAGCATCACGCTCAGCGAAGGCAGGGCGCCTCCGGGGAAAATGTAGCGCTGGATGAAGTCCACCGAGCGCCGTGCCTGGTCGTAGCGTTGGTCGCGAATGGTGATGGCCTGCAGCAGCATCAGGCCATCGGGCTTGAGCAGCGCGGCACACTGGCGGAAGTACACCGGCAGATAACGATGGCCGACCGCTTCGATCATCTCGATCGATACCAGTTTGTCGAAACGGCCTTCCAGGTCGCGGTAGTCCTCGCGAAGTACCGTTATGCGCTGCTCCAGGCCCAGCGCCCGAACGCGGTCCAGGGTATGGCTGTACTGCGCTTCGGAGAGGGTGGTGGTGGTAACCCTGCAGCCGTATCGGGTGGCGGCGTGAATCGCCAGGGAGCCCCAACCGCAGCCAATTTCCAGCAGGTGATCGTCAGGGCATAGCTCAAGTTTCTGGCAGATGCGCTCCAGCTTGTTCACCTGAGCGTGTTCCAGTGTCTGCCCAGGATGCTCGAACTGGGCTGCCGAATACATCATGGTGGGGTCCAGCAGCCGCTCGAACAGGGCGTTGCCGAGGTCGTAGTGCGCCAGAATGTTGCGTCGGGCACCGCGCCTGCTATTGCGGTTGAGCCGGTGCAGCAGCCGCAGGGCAGGGCGGCCGAGGCGCGCCAGGCCGCCCTCGAGCGCGTCGAGCACTTCAAGGTTGGCGACGAACAGGCGCGTCACCCGCGCAAGGTCCGGGCTGCGCCAATAGCCGTGGATGTAGGCTTCGCCAGCACCGATCGAGCCATTGCCGGCGATCAGGCTCCAGGTGGCGTCATCGAGCACCTCCACCTCGGCCTGCAACGGGCTCTCGGTATCGCCAAAACTCCACTGCTGGCCGTGGCACAGCAGGCGCAAGTGACCGTGGCGCAGCTTGCCCATTTGGGCGAGCACGGCGCTTCGTGCCAGACCGCCGAGCAACGGCGCAAGGCCGGCGAACTTGCTAACGCTCAGGGTGTGATTCGACATCATTCGTGTCCTCGCAGGAGTGGCCGAGCGCCAAGTGATTCTGGCGGGCAGTGTGGTCATGGATGGGGGTGCGTTTGAACAGCAGGCGCAGTGCTTGCCAGTAGATAGCCGAGAGGGTGCGCAGGCTCATCCACGGGAAGGCCAGGATGTATCGATGCAGACCGGCGCGGTCCAAAGGCTGGCGCTGCAAGGCGAGGTCTGCCTTGAACACCGTGCGCTCGTGTTGCCGGTTCTCCATATGGATACGTATATGTTGCGCATCCAGGGAGAAGCGAAAGCGATAGTCCATGTCCAGTGGCATGAACGGCGACACGTGGAAGGCCTTCGCCACCGTGAAGGGTGTGCCGAGGTTGTCGTACACCGGCAGCACGTAGTGGAAGCGTTCACGCCAGGGGGTGTTTCGTACTTCCAGCAGGATCGCCACCAGGTTCGCGTCGCGGTCATGGCAGAAATAGAAACTCACCGGGTTGAACGACAGCCCCCAGCAGCGCAGTTGCGTGAGCAGGTGGACCGGGCCTTCGGGCATATGCCCCGTGGCCTGGCGGACGATCAAGCGCGCGGCCTGTGCCAGCGTCTGTCCCTGCTGGGTCAGCGCTGGCAGGTAGTCGGTCTGGCGAAAGCTGAGCGGTGCCAGGCGCCAGCGCCCTAGCCAGCGTGACAGGCTCATCAGCCAGGTTTGCTCGTCCAGATCCAGGTAGAACATGCCTGTTCGATAGCGGAACGCGTGGGCGCGCGGCGTCAAGCGACGGTGGCTGATCCAGCCCAGGCAAAGGCTGCTGTTCACAGTTGCACCCCGAAATGCGCGGCCACCTTCAGCGCACTGACCACACCGTCCTCGTGAAAACCATTTCCCCAGTAGGCACCACAGAAGTAGCTGTGCTGCTGGCCTTGCAGCTCTGACTGCCGAGCCTGCGCCGCGGACGCGGCGAGGCTGTACTGCGGATGGGCGTACTGAAAGCGGGCAATCACCTGCGCAGGGTCTATCAATGCGGTCTGGTTGAGGCTCACGCAGAAGGTGGTCGGTGCCTGGATACCTTGCAGGATGTTCATGTTGTAGGTCAGCGCGGCGGGAGCCTGCTGTGGGCCTCCCAGGCGGTAGTTCCAGCTCGCCCAGGCGCGCTTGCGGCGCGGCAGCAGGCGGGTGTCGGTGTGCAGTACGACATCGTTGCTGGCGTAGCCGATGGCCCCGAGCACGGCACGTTCCTGTGTGCTGGGGCTTTCCAGCATGGCCAGGGCCTGGTCGCTATGGCAGGCGAACACCACGGTGTCGAAGCGTTCGGTGCCGGCTGCGCTCACGACGGTCACGCCACCTTCGTCGCGGCTGACCCGGTGAACCTTGCAGTCCAGGCGGATGCTGTCAGCGAAGGGGCGGCACAGTGGTGCGATGTAGCTGCTCGAACCACCTTTGATGACCCGCCACTGTGGACGGTGGTTGACCGACAGCAAGCCGTGGTTGCGACAGAAACGGACGAAGAACTCGAGGGGGAAGTGGAGCATGTCGGCGCGGGACATCGACCAGATGGCCGATCCCATCGGCACGATATAGTGGTCGATGAAGCGCTGCCCATAGCCCTGCGCCTGAAGGTAGCTACCCAGCGTGGTGTTGGCATCGATACGCTGGCTGTCCAGGTCGGTCAGTGCCTGGCGGTTGAAGCGCAGAATATCCCGCAGCATTCCCCAGAAGCCTGGGGAGATCAGGTTGCGGCGTTGTGCGAACAGTGTGTTCAGGTCGTGGCCGTTGTACTCAAGGCCTGTGGCCGGGTCATGCACGGAAAAACTCATTTCGGTGGGCTGTGAGGTGACCTTGAGCTGGTCGAGCAGCCGAATGAAGTTGGGGTAGGTCCAGTCGTTGAACACGATGAAGCCGGTGTCTATTGCATGGCGCTGGCCCTTCCAGACCACATCGAGGGTGTGGGTGTGGCCACCGATCCAGCGCTCGGCTTCGAAAACCGTGACCTGGTGGTTGCGCGACAGCAGATGGGCGCAGGTCAGCCCGGCGATGCCGCTGCCGATGATTGCTATACGCATGAATCAACCTTCCTGTTCATGACGGGCGAGGCGTTGCCCCAGGGCCAGACGCAGACGCGCCGGTAGCGCACCGAGCAGGCGCAATACACAGATGAAAAGACCGGGGAAGTTGATTTCCACGGGGCGGTGGGGCAAGCGCCTGGCGATGTGTCGGGCGGCGCGCTGCGCACTCCACAGCTGCGGCATGGGGAAATCGTTGCGGCGTGTCAGGGGGGTGTCGACAAAGCCAGGGCTGACCAAGGTGACTGCGATACCCTCGCGGGCCAGGTCGATCCGCTGTGATTCCATCAAATAGCGCACCGCAGCCTTGGAGGCGCCATAGGCACCGGCGCGGGGCAAGGCCAGCCAGGTCACCGAGCTGCCCATCACCACCAGGTGAGGGCGCTGGCCCTCGCGAAGCAGGGGCAGTGCCGATGCCAGGCAATAGGCGACACTGAGCAGGTTGGTGCGCATCACGCGCTCGACCAGCGCCGGATCGAACTGCCCCGGCTCCAGGTATTCGCAGGTGCCGGCATTGAGAATGACCATGTCCAGGCCTCCCCAGGCCTGTTCGATCTGCGCGGTGATCGCGGCGATATCCTCTGGGTCGTCAAGATCGCCGATGGCCAGCAGTACCTGCCCAGGAAACTGTTCGGCCAGGGGTGCAAGGCGATTGGCCTGGCGTGCGCCCAGGGCCACTTGATGGCCTTGCTCCAGCAGGATGCGAGCGAGCTCGGCACCGATACCGCTGCTAGCGCCGGTCAACCAGCAGCGGCTCATGCCAGCCTGCCTTTGAGCCAGCGGATTGCGCCGCCCATGATCGGAAGGTGTTCGTAGATGAGGGCGCCGGCGTCGAAATAGTCCTGGTGAAAATGCACACGGTCGCGCCAGTGCAGGCAACTGCACCCTTGCAGCGTGATTTGCCGACCCCCGGCCAGGCGTGGGTGGCGGAACTGCAGGGTCCAGCGCAAGTAGCCCTGACCGGGGCTTACCTCGTCTGCGCTGATGAAGGCATAGCGGATATCGCTGGCGTTGGCGTACAACTGCTCGAAGTAGGCTCGCAGCGCCTGCAGGCCCTGTATGTGGTGCAGAGGGTCGCGAAAAGTAATGTCCTCGCTGTACAGGTTTTCCAGCCTGTCGAGGTTAGCCCCATCGAGACTGGCGAAGCGCTCGGCGAATTGCTGTAGGTATGCAGACATGCTGGGCTCCAGGTAATCCTGTACAAAATATATTTGTTGTACAGGTATAGCTGAAGCCCAAGGATTAATCTATACAGATTGAGGGTTGTGTATAGATTTTTTAGCGCTCGTCCTGCCCGAGCTGACGGCGCAGCAGGGCCAGTTCAGCCTCCAGCTCGCGCACCTTTTCCTCGGCGCAAACCTGTGCTGTCACATCGCGCTGGATGCCGATGTAGTACGTCAGCTGGTCTGCCTCGTTGTACACGGGGGTGATGGACAGCTCGTTCCAGAACAGGCTTCCGTCCTTGCGATAGTTGCGCAGTACCTGACGGCAGGGGCTGCCATCGCGGATCGCAGCGCGGATGCTAGCGAGGCCTTCCTGGTCATGATTCTCGCCCTGCAGGAAACGGCAATCCTGATAGAGGATGTCGTCGGCGGCATAGCCGGTCAGTCGCTCGAAGGCGGGGTTGACGTAGATGAGGATGCTGTCGTTGCCCTCCTGCTCGGCAACCACGATGCCATCGTTCGAATGCTCGACCATCAGTTGAAGGAGTTTCGCGGGGATCATAGGGCCCACCTACAGGCGTTTATATGCGAGATGCGCAGATTGCTTCTATGTGGAAAACCTCGGCGCCGTTGGTTGCATGATGGACCATGGAGGCTCGCCGCAGAAAGTCCATATGAGTTTAGAATGCTCGATCTACCGGATATTCTCTGATTATGACTGACACCACCCCACCCGATTTGCTACCCATGCGCGATGTGGTCAGCTTGACCGGCATCAATCCGGTCACGTTGCGCGCCTGGGAGCGGCGCCATGGGTTGATACGCCCGCAGCGCACCGAGGGCGGTCATCGCTTGTACACCGACCGGGATGTGCAACGCATACGCGACATCCTGCGCTGGACTGCCAACGGCCTGCCTATCAGCAAGGTCGGCGACAGGCTCGCCGGCCGGCCTGAGGCACCAGTGCAGCAGCCCTCGGCCTTCGACGAATGGCGAGACGCTGTGGTGCGTGCATCCGAGGCATTCGATGCACAGGCGTTGGAGGGGATTCATGGCCAGTTGTTCACTCTGTTCCCCAAGACCTCCGTGCTGCGTGAAGTGCTGATGCCGGTTTGGTATGAGTTGGCGTCAGGAGCGGCTCCAGGCCAGCGTAGCCAATGGCTGTTTCTCGATACGTTCCTGCGTGCCCGCTTGCTTGCGCGCCTGCACTTGAATCAGATCCCCGCACCGCGGGTGCTGCTGGCAAGCACCGAGGGGCAGGCCGAATTCGAGGTGCTGTGCGCTGGGCTGATGTTGAGCAGCGAACAACAGCGCATCGACGTACTGGGCTGCGGGCAGTCGTTGGAAGACTTGCCGTTATTGTGTACGGCCATGCAGCCCGCGGCGCTGGTGATAAAAGTCCAGGCGCCGGTAAGCACCGCCTTGGCCAGGCGCTTGCGGACCTTGCAGATGGACATTGCCTGCCCGCTGGCCTTGGTTGGCGAGCGGTTGGCTGATTCGCTGCACGCCTTGAGTGGAATCCCGTTATGCCTGCTGGACGAGGGAGGCGTTGATGCTGCGCGCAGGCTGAGCGCGTTGCACCGTGGCGCGCTTGACCTTTGACCCAAACGCCTGATCCTGATCTGGATGTTGGCGCGTTAAGCCGGCCTAGGCTCCAAACATGGAACTTTGCCCCACGGATTGGCTTCCCTTGTTCAAAGGCCAAGCTGAGGAGAGCAGCATGAAGAAAGAGACCCAGACTAAAAAGCCGGGGGCGCAGACCGGGACTCAGGGGGAGGAGGAGCGAGACAACGACGCCCATCGTCCGGACGGATCTACCGGTACATCACATGACTCGACGGCGCAAAAAACGGCCCGTGATCATGGTCAGCACAAACGCTGAAACTGCCACCCGAAAGGGTTGAGGCTCGCCACGTTTGCGAGCCTCTGGGGCGGAGCAGGGAAATCGCAGGTGAGTCGTCAATTGCATGGAATTCTCGGTCCCATCGCCTGTTCTACCGGACTCAGCTCCTGGCTCATCTCGTAGCTCGGACCCCACTTTCCGGAGCAGCGAATGCCTCGAATCATTACCCCAGCGACCCCTGAACACGAGATCAGCGAGCACAACGCCAGGATGTTCGGCTCTCCCAAGGAGCGTCTTGACTTCTACCGTCGCGAGATCCAGTACGAAACCAGCATCCTGGCCAATCGCACGGATGCCTACCTGGCGGCGCAATCGTTCCTGGTCATCGCGTTCGTCTCTTCCATGGGCAACCTCAATCAAGGGTGGGGCGAAATGTTCACCCTGATCGTGCCGGCGTTCCTCGCCTTGCTCGGGGTATTGAGCTCGCTCAACGCCTGGCCTGGCATACGGGCTGCGTACAACATCATCGATCACTGGCAGCTCAAGCAAAGCCACCTGCTGCGCAGCGAGCCGTTGATGGGGCTGGCGTACGACGAGTCGCCGCTGTTCTGCGAGGCAGAGACCTCGCGTGCAGGGCATCGAAAATCGCTGCTGTTTTCGCTTCGCACGCCGTGGATCTTTCTGGTTTTCTGGATGCTGCTGGGAAGCTACTCGGTCTACATCCAACTGGCCTGAACGCATCGATCCTGGAGGTTCGAGTATCCAGAGCCTGCCGCTGGCTGAACGGGCGAGATGCGCCGCAGCATCAAGCTCAGCACCTTCAGTCTTTGGATAGTCTGCATTCGGCCAGCGCCAGCGGTCAGGAGACGCTAGCCAGCAAGGGCCTTGATCAATAGTTCGTTGAATGCGGGTATATGGTCAGGCTTACGGCTGGTGATCAGGTTGCCGTCCACCACGACCTCTTCATCGACCCAACGGCCACCTGCATTTTACTGGTGAGAAGTTCCAATGCCATGCGTCAGCGGCCTGCTACGCAGACCAATGGACAATAAATAGACGGGCTGTGCGGGTAGACAACTGCGGTTGAACATTGCGCGCAGCTCAGGCTCTCACAAGCAGAGGTATAACGAGGCCGCCACCATGAGCATCGAACGCAGCATTCCCGAACTTGAAGCCTGGTACGCACAGTACGACGACGTCAGTTACCGGCGCGAGTCGCCGGATGCCTACCACCATGAACTGGTTCGCACCGCCGAGGCGCTGCGTGACGATGGTGCCATCGACTGGGATGACTGGCTGGCGCTGAAGGCATTGGCCGATCAGGCCCATATCCGGGCACTGGAAGACGCCGTCCAGGCCCACGTAAACGACCCTGACGCATGAAAGCGCTGAAGATTGCCACCTTCAATATCAATGGCATCCGCAGCCGTCTGCCCGCGTTGTTGGCCTGGCTGGCGCGGGAGCAACCGGACATCGTCTGCCTGCAGGAATTGAAGGCGGCCGATCAACAGTTTCCTCGCGAGGCGCTTGAGGCGGCGGGTTATGGCTGCCTTTACCAAGGGCAACCCTCCTGGAACGGCGTTGCAATCCTGGCACGCGATAGCGAACCACTGGAGGTCCGTCGTGGGCTGCCCGGCATGGAGGACGATGAGCAGAGCCGCTATCTCGAAGCTGCGGTGCATGGCGTGCTGGTGGGCTGTCTGTATCTGCCCAATGGCAACCCGCAACCCGGCCCGAAGTTCGAGTACAAATTGCGCTGGTTCGAGTGCCTGATCAAGCATGCCCAGGCACTGCATGGCAGCAGCCATCCCACGGTGCTGGCGGGCGATTTCAATGTCGTGCCGACTGATCTGGATATCTACAACCCACGTTCGTGGCTGAAGGACGCGCTGCTGCAACCTGAGTCACAGGCGTGTTTCGAGCAGTTGCTGGCGCAAGGCTGGGTCGATGCTGTTCGCCACCTGTACCCAGAGCAGCGCATCTACACGTTCTGGGATTATTTTCGCAATCACTGGGCACGCAATGCCGGGCTGCGGATCGACCACTTGCTGCTCAATCCCGACCTCGCCCCCTATCTGAAACGGGCGGGTGTGGATGCCTGGGTACGCAACGAGGCCAAGGCCAGCGATCATGCGCCGGTCTGGATCGAACTGGGCAGGCGCCGCCAGCAACGTTAGCGGTCAGCGTTTCGGTCGACGCCGTCGCTCAGATGACGATGTAGTCGCTGCGCTGCAACGTGCCTCGATGTTCGCCCTCGACCAGGTGCACGTAGCGACCGTCGACCAGGTCCACCGGCAGGCAGTCGTCGACATCCACCACTGTGTCGGTATGCGGCTTCAGCCAACCGGCTGCCATGCGTCGCTTGCCAATCTGCTTGGCGGCGGCCTTGTCGGTAGCCGTTACCAGCAAGTAGCGGTGATCCTCGCCAAACACGCCAGGTGCGTAGCCTCCCAGGTTCAGCAAGAACAAGCGCATGGCGCCGGGCGGTGGTGCGGCGTGGCCGAGCTCGACGCGATAGCCATCCACACCATGGACTTCCAGCCAGGAATCGATGTGCAAGCCTTTAGGGCTACCGAACCAGGCGCTGCGCAGCTGCGGGTAGGTCTGGTCGAGCGTGTCGGCGTGGGCGAAGACCACGTCGTGGACTTCGATGCTGGCCCGAGGATGTCTTCCTCCGAGCATGACAACGTAGAGCATGGGTGAGCCTGTGGTGAGGGGCAGGGGGCATATGGTGGCACAGCGCGTGGTTGAGTGCTCGGCGGCGTGTCGGCATTGTGCCGCTGCTCATGCGCATGAGGGTTTGTCTGATAGTTAAATAGGCTTTTTCTTAGTTTTTAGGAATCCTCCGATATTTTCGCCCGGGTATTTACTGGAAGATAGCGCTCGTGTTCAGGGGGTGGGTGCTTCTGGGCTCTTTAAGTGTGCACTGAGCGTGTGACGAAGCTTATTGAAATGCCAAGGACTTGCGTCAGCTCGGAAGGGCTCGCTCTTTGAAGAAAGCGCCTGATGGATGCGGGTGCTGGGTGCATTAATGCCCAGGGATGGGCATTTTCTTTATGAAAGCCTTTAATTTCGCCCACCTGTGCACAGTCACTGTTCGAGTTGCTCGCGCGACTTGAAGGTATCTCGATGCATTCGTTTTTTCGGTCGCTGAAGTGCGGGTAGTTCATCCGGGCGCTGATATTGCATTTTGAACTTCCAGGCGATTTTTCGTCACTGGATTGGATGCCTATGCGCGAAGAGCGACTCCCTATCACAAGCAGGTCGAGGTGATGGCCTCGATTAATTATTGGATTGAAGGGGTTGGCGGTTGGTCATGAAGTCGAAAATGAATATCAAGTTTGCACCGGGCAGGCAGCGGTGGATGGGTGGTGTGCTGGTCTCGTGTGTGTTGGGAATGGGAGGCTCGCCAGTAGCATGGGCTGTGCAAGTTACCGATGTGAAGGGGCCGGCGCCAACCGCTGCGGATGATGCACGTCTTGATGCCAATATCAAGGCACTGACCGAAAAATGGGAAAAGATTAACGCAGATATTCGCAAGGTCCTTCCGCTGCCTGGCACTGAGCCTGGTGCTTTTACAGCTATGGTCGGCTCATTAGGTAAAGGCGATGGCACGTTCGTTACGACGCGCGATCTGTTCGAACGTCGCGTACAAGACGCGAATAAGGTGGCCGACTATTTCGGAGTTGAGAGCTTGGCTGACCCTGTTGAGAAGGAAATCAAGAGGTTCACCGCCGGTTTTAAGAGGTTAACTGACGGTTTTGAGGACCTCCATGAAAAGACCAATGCTAATAACAAGTTAATTGCCGACTCGCTGGGTGGTGGTGCAAAGATTCCTTCGGTCAAGACGCAGGACGCTCGCAGTGCTCCGGTCTTTACTACCGTGGATGTCGATGCAAACGGTAATGCCCAAGCTTCAGTCTCGACCAGCAATAACGTAGCCGATGCACTGGTTGCCGTCGGCGAAAGCGTCAAGAACACTGCCAACGCTGCCGTCAAATACGACGATGCCAGTAACAAGGCTCAACTGACCCTCAATCCAGGTGGTCAGGCCGCGCGCCTGACCAACGTCCAAGCCGGTGCACTGACTGCCAGCAGCACCGATGCAGTCAACGGCAGCCAGTTGTCGTCTTCGAACGAGCGTATCGGTCAGCTCGGCACCCAGGTTGGCGAACTGGCCACACGTACCGGCAATGACATCGCTGCAGCCAAGGCCTACACCGATGCCAATGTTGTCACGGTGCGTCAGTCCATTGAGGCGGTCCGGGACGTTGCGACCCAGACCGCGCAAGCAGCTGTCAAATATGACGACGCCAGTAACAAGGCGCAGCTGACCCTCAATCCTGGTGGTCAGGCCGCGCGCCTGTCCAACGTCCAGGCCGGCGCACTGACTGCCAGCAGTACTGATGCAGTCAACGGCAGCCAGTTGTCGTCCTCGAACGAGCGTATCGGTCAGCTTGGCACCCAGCTTGGCGAACTGGCTACACGTACTGGTAATGACATTGCTGCGGCCAAGGCCTACACCGATGCCAACGTCGTCACGGTGCGCCAATCCATCGAGGCGGTGCAGGGCGTTGCGACCCAGACCGCGCAATCGGTGAGCAAAGTCAGCGCTGAGGTGGCCAACTTGCAGAGAGGCGTGGGCGGCGCTTTCCAGACCAGCGCCCGCAGCAACCTGCGTCAGCCCCAGGCTACCGGTAAAGACGCCGTGGCCGGTGGCGGCGCTGCTCAGGCTGCGGGTGACAACAGCGTGGCGATGGGCGCCCGAGCACGTGCCGAAGGCAGTGGCACCACTGCGGTGGGGAGTGATGCCAAGGCCACTGCCAGCAACAGCGTTGCCCTGGGCGCCAACTCGGTTGCCGACCGCAGCAACACGGTCTCTGTGGGGCAAGCCGGTGCCGAGCGGCAGATTACCAACGTCGCTGCGGGCAGCCGCGGCACGGATGCCGCCAACATTGCCCAACTGACTCGCGCCACGGCCGCTGCCACCGAGCAGGCGAATGCCTACACCGACCAGCGTTACGCGCAACTGCACCGCGACCTCAAGCAGCAGGACAGCACGCTCAGTGCGGGTATCGCTGGCGCCATGGCCATGGCCAACCTGCCGCGGTCGATGGTCGCCGGCGGCAGCATGACCTCGGTGGCGGTGGGCAACTACCGTGGCGAGTCGGCGCTGGCGGTGGGTGTCTCGTATGTCTCGCCCAGCGGTCGCTGGTCGACCAACTTCAGCGGGTCCACCAACACCCGCAACGACGCTGGTGCGGCAGTGGGCGTCGGTTATCAGTGGTAATCCGTTTCGATTAACGTTGAACGGCGAGGTGGGCGGGCGTGATCGCCTGTCTCGCCGATGGTTAGGAGTGTATGAACATGCAGATCGATGCTATAGCGAAAACCCGGGCTGCCATCAGTGAGCGGTTGTTGATCACTGGGGCAACAGGCTTTCTCGGTGGTTCGGTCGCCGCTCAACTGATCGCATACGGCTACGTTAGCCAGCTGTGCTTCCTGGTACGGGCCAGCAGCCCGGAGCAGGGGTTGGAGCGTGTGCGTACCAATCTGAGCCTGCACGGTGTAGGGGAAGTCGGGCGGATGTCGCTCAACGCCGATCAGGTGATTTGTGGCGACCTGCTGGATACCTCCTGGCTTGAGCCCGAGTCACCGAGGTTGATGACGATCGATCGGGTCATCAACTGCGCGGCCGTGGCATCTTTTTCGAAGAATCCAAACATCTGGCCGGTGAACGTGGAGGGCACCTTTGCCTTTGCCAAGGCGATGAGCCGCATGCCGCGCCTGAAGCGCTTCGTGCATGTCGGAACGGCAATGAGCTGCGGCCCTGATCGCGATTCGCTGGTCAGTGAATCCTGGCGCTTTCCGCAGGCCGACGCACAACTGGTGCCCTATACCGCTTCGAAGGCCGAAATCGAGCGACGCATGCGTCAGGAACTGCCTGATCTACCCCTGGTCGTGGCCAGGCCTTCGATCGTGGTCGGACACCGCACCCTGGGTTGCCAGCCGTCGGGCAGCATCTTCTGGATGTTCCGCATGGGGCTGGCCCTGGAAAGCTTCACCTGTGATCTGGAAGAGAAGATCGATGTGATCCCGGTCGACTATTGCGCCGATGCGCTGATCAATCTTGCGCTCAAACGCCATCTGCGGCATGACCTCTATCATATCTCCGCAGGCCGGGACGCTGCCTGTACGTTTTCCGATATCGACCAGGCCTTTGCTGCTGCCTGCGCGACGCAGCCGGTGGGCGAGCGTTATCAGAAAGTGGGTGTCGAGGATCTGCCGGTGCTGGCGGCCGACTTCGAGTCTCGCATCGGTCCAGGCAACCCACGTCTGATCATGCGCGCTTTGCGCCTGTACAGTGGTTTCGCCAATCTCAACTACGTATTCGACAACAGCCGTTTGCTGGATGAAGGCATTACGCCGCCGCCGCGTTTTACCGACTATCTTGAAGCCTGTGTTCGAACGTCCAGAGGCGTCGCGATCACGCAACAGATGCAGTGGGACTTCAAGTGAAGAGCTGCGCGGTGTTGGCGTATGGCTATTATTTCAGCCAGGATAGGCAGGCGATGGCTGAACGCTTGCCGTGCGTTCGTTCAGGCGTGAGGCCCTCGCATCGGAATGCAAAAAGGTGCTGATCATAGATGGAGCTGACATGAGCGCTTCTTCCGCCATCATACGTGTTGCCGTGCTCGATGATCATGCTGTGGTGCGCTGTGGGGTTGTCGCGCGCATCGGCGAGGAGCCGGATATCCAGGTCGTGGGCAGCTACGCCTCCAGCCTGGAGATGATTACCGGCTTGCGCACTGCGCCTGCGGATGTGTTGCTGGTCGATTACACCCTGAGCCCGAACGAGCTCGATGGCGTTTCGCTGATCCGCGCCCTGATGTCCAGGTTTCCCGCCAGTGCGGTACTGATCTTTTCTTCGCACTATGAGCCTGCGATCGTAAGCCTGGCCATGCGTGTGGGCGCCTGCGGGTTTGTCGGCAAAACCCAGGACATGGCTCATATGATCAGCGGCATCCGCACCGTGGCCAGAGGCAAGACCTACATTGACCCGGACATGGCCTACCGTTTGGTGGAGGTCAGCGTCAATTCGGCCCTCCAGCGAGCACCGACGCCCTCGGTGGAATGCAACGCGGTGCGAGTCGAGGGGGTGCGGCTGTCAGCCAAGGAAAGCGAGGTCATTCGTTGTTTTCTTGCAGGCCTTACGGTCAGTGAGATCGCCCGCAAGTTCCAACGCAGTGAAAAGACCATCAGCACCCAGAAGTGGTCGGCCTTCCGCAAGCTGGGGGTGACCTCGGATGCCGAGCTGTTCAACCTCAAGCATCAGTCGGGTGCCTTTTGAGGTGTCTGGCGCTGCTCAGCTTGGTGACTCTGGTGAGCTTGGCACCGCCAGTGGCCGCGCAGAAATTCAGGCTGAGTGAAGAGGAGCGGGCCTGGATTCAGGCCAACCCAGTAGTCAGGGTTGCAGCCGACCGACACTGGATGCCGATCGAGTACATGGAAGATGGGGAAATCAAGGGGTTAGCGGGAGAGTTGCTCGCCTTCATCGAACAGAACACGGGGCTGCACTTCGTCCCGGTACCAAGTGGTGACTGGTCCACCGTGGCCGGCCTGCTCGAACGGCGTGAAGTGGATTTGGTGTCGTCGCTAGTGCGTGATTTTGCCCAGCCGGCTTTTGCCGCACTGGTCAGCGAAACTCGTACGTACTACATCGGCAATACCTTCATTGTCGCGCTCGAAGACAATTCGATGGTCTTCGATGTCAAGCAACTGGAAGGTCGAGTGGTCGCGGTCAAGGGCGGTGGAGAATACGAGGCAAGGGTCCGCGCGCTGTACCCCGGAATAATCATACTGGCGACCCGCACCCCCGAAGACTCCCTGATTGCAGTATTAGAAGGGCGGGCCGATGCGGCCATGGGCGTGGGGCAGACGCTGCTGCCTTACCTGCGCAGGAAGTACGGTGGATTGCTGCAGGTCTCAGGAGGCATCGCCAGCCTTCCGATAGAGCTGACGATGGGTGTGCGGCGCGACCTGGTGATTCTGCACGGGATCATCGACAAGGCGCTCGCTTCAGTCAGCGCCGAGCGCGCCTATGAAATGGAGGAGCGAAGCTTCGATTACGCCACTTACGGTGCGCCGACGCTCAGGGTGATGTTCAGCTATTACGGGCCGATTCTTGGAGTGCTTGTCGTCAGCCTTCTGCTGATCCTCTTCTTCGCCTTTCATGCCCGTAAGGAACGGCGCGAGGCGATCCGCAGTGAAAGTGAGAAAAAGATGTTCATTGCAGTACTGACGCATGAAATACGTACACCGATGAACGCCATCATTGCGTCCATCGAGTTGCTGGGGCGCGGCGAAGAGCTTTCAGCCGAATCGCGCCGTTTGCTGGACCTGGCCAGAAGCGGGTCGGAAAACCTCCTTTATCTGCTCAATGATGTGCTTGACGTTTCAAAGCTGGAAGCTGGGCGCCTGCAGCTTGACCCTGCGCCGGTGGACGTCATGCGCCTGATCGGTTCGGTGGTCGACTTGTTCGCTGTAAAGGCGCGTGAGCAAGGGCTGACGCTGGAGTTGGTACAGGCATCTGGCATCCAGCAGTGGCTGATGCTGGACAAGGTGCGCATGGAACAGATTCTGCAGAACCTGATCAGTAATGCGATCAAGTTCACGGCGGCGGGGGGCGTGAAGGTGACGGTCGGGCTGAATACCGAGGCTTCATCACCGGGGATGGGCGAGTTGCGGATCCAGGTCATCGATACGGGTATCGGCATCGATTCCCATAGTCTGGAAAAACTGTTCGAGCCCTACACACAAGCCTCGGGTTCCGCCAGCCACCGCTCTGGCGGTACCGGACTGGGTCTGTTGATCTGCCGCCAGCTGTGCGAGCTGATGGGCGGGTCGATCGGGCTGTCCAGCGAGCTTGGCAAGGGTACAGTGGCCACGGTGGTGATCCCCTGTGAGCTGCATGAGCCCTCAATGCATCACGCTGCACAAACAGTCCCCGAAGCAGGCGCATTCCAGGTGCGTCAAGTCGAGCAGGCTTTGCAAGTTCTGCTGGTGGAGGACACGCCCGCCAACCAGATCGTGTTGCAAGCACAGCTGGAGGTTCTGGGTTGTCACTCGATGCTTGCACAAACCGGGGGCGATGCGTTGCTGGCACTTGAGCAGAACCGCTTCGACATCGTGCTGCTCGATTGCCAACTGCCGGATATCACCGGCTATGAGGTAGCTCGTCGCTGGCGACAGGCAGAGGTGGTGAACGGCGCGACGCCAACACCTATCGTCGCAGTGTCGGCGCAGAACGACGCGGCACATACCATCGCCTGTTTCGACGCGGGGATGAATGGCGTGCTGGGCAAGCCGATAAGGCTGGGCAAGCTCAGGGACACGCTTGCGCTATGGGCTGACATGCACATCGCCGAAGCGTTCGAGGACGCTCTGTCGGTCGGTACTCTGCAGGCAGCAGCCGATTCGCTGCAGATCGATGTAGACGCACTGGAGGCGGCGATCGAGGGGTACGACAAGGAAGCAGCGCTTTATCGCGTTCATCGATTGCTGGGGGCCTGTGCAGTACTCGGTTACCCCAGGATGATTCTTTGCCTTAAAGATCTTCAGTCTCATGTGCAGGTAGAGCGTTTCGATCAGGCCGGCAACGACGTGATGCATCTTCGCAAGGTACTGGCGGAAAAGATCGCCCGCTGACACTTTTAACAACAATACACCGTTCCAACCCATCGCTGATTTGACGCTGGCCATTATTGGCCGGGCGGGTGCGTGCGCGCGCAATTTGATTAACTGAGTGTACGAAAAGAGGTCATTGATGAAGATCACAGTTTCCAAGGGGATGGCGATTGCATTCGTCATATTGTGCAGTGGTTGTAAAACGATGGATCAACGATTGGATGAGTGTCAGGCGTACGGTGTAAGCCGGGACGTCTGTTATCAAGCCGAACGTGATGATATGCGCAGCGAACGTGAACATGCCGGTGAACGGTTTGACCGTGCGGTACGGGATGCAGAGAACGTCAAGAAACGCCGCAAGCATTCAAACTGAACCAGCCATTCGTCGAGGCACCGCAACGTGATCTGGGATAACAAACTCTTTCTTTGCATAAGTGCACTGATCTTCATGCTGCTCTGCACGGAGTGGTTGCACAGCTCGCACCTTGAGGAGGGTGCGCCATCTCAAAGTAAAAGTTACGAGCAGCCATTCGACACTGTGCCGCTGGTGAGCGTGCACATTGCCGGTAAGTATTACAACTTTCTCCTCGACAGTGGTGTCCCGGTGGTGCTCCTTGACAGGCAGTTGGCTCGTCAGGTCACAGTGCCCTTGGACACCCGCACCCTCGTCGACAAGACCGTGTACCAGGATCTCACCAAACTTCAGGGTACGCGTGGTGCGGTGGATCCTTCCCGGTTCGACCTTATCAAGCCCGTCGCTTTGAAACTTGGGCCATTCTCGCTGGTAGGCCAGGATGTCTGGGTGTCTACGGATCTATCTCCGCTGAGTGAGGCGATTGGCGTGCAGGTCAGCGGGATACTGGGTGTGGACACGTTCAGGCAGTTCAGTTGGGATGTGTCCAACGAAAAAAAGGTCATCCAGATTACTCAGCGTCCGCTTGAAGTGAGTGCGTTCGATGAGTGCATTGGTTACTCCGATAAATACGGTTCACAGCCGGAGCTCTTGTTGGCAATGGGTGAGCAGCAGGTGCTCATGCCCATTGATACCGGTGCGTCGAGGAGCTATATCGCCAAAGAGCTTGTCGATCACCTGAGCACGGAGAAGGGGGCTCTGCAGGTGAATCCGGGTATGGACGTTGTCGCCAACGCCAACGGAATCTCAGAGTTGTCGCGTTATGTGGTCAATGCCGTCACCCTTAACAATCAGCCACTGGGCATGATGGAAGTGCACGAAGTGCCTGATCGATATGGCGCGGGCATGGATGTGTTGAGTCGCTTCAGTCGCTATGCCTTCATTCCATCGAAGATGATGTTTTGCTACAGCGGACTCAAGCCAGTAGATCCCTTGCCGCTGGCCTATCGTGACATACGGATAAAAGTGCGAGATGGGCAAATCACGCTCGATTACAACACGGTTGACCAGTTGAGGGAGTCGAGTTTGCTCAATGGAGATGTGATCAAGCAGGTCAACGGTCAAGTGTATGTGCCACGTCAAATAGAGACGGTGAGAAATCTATTGAAGACGACCCCGCCTGGGAAACTCAATTTGCACATTATTCGCAATCATCAGGTTATGCAGGTCGATTTATAACGCTTGGGCGTGCGGGCGTTGGCAGGACAATTGAAACTGCGTTAACAGTCACCTGACCACGGATCATTTGCCGATGTATCGCGTGAGTGTTTACCGTTGCGCGTGTGCAATCCCGTTCCAGGTGACGCAGTGCGGTCCGAGGAGGCAGTAACCACAGGTGCGGCACTGATAAGAACATCGGTGAGTTATAACCAGCGCAGTTCGCGCAACAGTCAATGAGTCGTGAGCGGTTAATGAATTACCTGATTCGAAAAGATCCTGGTTTACCACGAGTACAGGGTGCACACCTGTCCAATCTGCATACCTTTCTGATTGCCGCACGGCACCTGAGTTTTTCCAAGGCTGCCGATGAATTGTTCCTGACCGCAAGCGCTGTAAGCCATCGCATTGCCCGGCTGGAGGAAGGGCTGAAGCTGAAGCTGTTTCACCGGCTGCCCCGCCAGGTAAGCCTGACGGCCGACGGCGAGCGGTTCTACCAGATCATGCAGAACACCATGGATGCGCTCGACCAGGCCATACAGTCACGCGCCGATGAACAGGTGCGTGGGCAACTGAGCCTGTATGTGCGTCCTTCCATCGTGCAGTGCTGGCTGATCCCAAGGCTCGCTGGCTTCGTAGAGCAATATCCTGATGTGCAGTTGGATATCCGCGTGGGTAATGAGCAGGTCGACTATCGCACCCGCAGCGTCGACCTCGTGCTGTGTTATTCCGACGGTGATTACCCCGGGCTTGTGAGCAGCCGAATCATGGCCGAGCGCATCGCGCCGGTCTGCAGCCCCGAATATGCCCGCCGCCATGGCCTTGATGGGCGGATGGACGAACTGCAGCGCTGCACCCTGATCCATGACTGCGCCGCCTGGCACAACTCGTCTTTCGACGCCGAGTGGCAACTGTGGCTCAGGGCGGTAGGCAGCGAGGCCCCGTTGAGCTCGCGGTTCCTGACTTTCGACCGTTCCGACCTGTGCATGCTCGCGGCGATCAATCACGCGGGTGTGGCGATAGGCCGCGAACAGTTGGTCAAGAACGCTTTGTCCCGCGGGGAACTGATAGCGCCCTGGGGCAGTTTCCAGCCGGCCAACGATTACGCCTATTACCTGGTGCATCCACCCTTGGATCCGCTGCCAAGGCGTATGCAAGTGCTGGTCGACTGGTTGAAGCAGCATGCCTTTGCGTGAGTGGCCAGCCGACCCTTTCCTCGAATTCGATTCAGACGGAGGTAGACCTGTGGCTTCAGAAAATATCCTGGCACTTGCGCTGGTCATGGCGGGCCTTTCGGTCATGACGGTGCAATCTGCGTCCAAGCCTTCCGCGCTTCAGGCAGGCGACAAGCCTCGTGCAGCTAGCGATGTGGTGGAAGGGGGAGACCACTATCTGTACTTCGAGTCCGACCAGGCCACCTTGAGCGAGGACGATCTATACGACCTGCAAGCCTTGGGTTGGCAACTGGCGCAAAACCCAGGTCAACGGGTGTGCATCAGAGGCCATGCCGATCAGTTCGAGCAGTACGAGCCCAGCGTGGCGCTATCGCGCGCCAGGGTGCAGATGGTCAGGTATGTCTTGCTCAAGCAGGGGGTGCAGGCTCGGCAGATCGTCACACGGGCGGTCGGTAATCGCTTGCCTATCGAAACCCGGCCAGACGAGCGTCACCAACAGGTAAACAGACGTGTGGGCGTGACGTGGTCCGAACCGGGCAGGGGAGTGGCTTGCCAATGAGGCCGGTTGTCGCAACGGCGTCGGTGTGCGCCGGACTGTTGGCCCTTGTGCTCATGTCTACCTTGGTTGTGTCGCTGCGTCAGGCCGTCATGCCACAGCAGGGCACTGTTGCTCCCGCGCTGAAAGAGCAGGCGCCTGCGTTGAGCGAGGTCTGCGAGAGCCTGGACGAACAAGCCTTTGCCGCGCTTGGCGCACGTATGACACGCGACCTGCAACGGATACTTGCCGAGCGAGGTTACTACCGAGAGCCGCTCGATGGGTGTATTGGCAGTGCAACGCAACAAGCGCTCTACCGCTATCAGCGTGACAACGGTCTGACCGCCACGGGTGCAATCAATGCACCTACCCTGACTCATCTGGGTATCCCGGTACCTGCGTGGTTGTTGCACCACAAGGACGCACCCGCCACGCCGGATAACGCTCAGTCGCCCAGCAGCAGCCCGACATCGCCATGAGACCTGCGCAAGCTTCGAGCCCCTGGCGGTTCCGTGTTGCGGTCGCGTTGGTGGTGGTGCTGTCGGCAGTCTTGTGCGTCAGGCTGTTCCAGTTACAGGTCTCAGGCAGCGCCTTCCTGATCCAGCAGGGCGACTCCAGAAGCCTGCGGCATCTGCAATTGCCGGCGTCCAGAGGCGTGATCACCGATCGCAGGGACCAACCGCTAGCGGTCAGCACGCAGGTCACCACGCTCTGGGCGGACCCGCGGATGCTGCAATCGCAGCGTGCACGCTGGCCGGAACTCGCCAGGCTGTTGGACATGGACCCGGCGAAGCTGAACCGGCAGTTGGACGACAATGCAAAAAAGGCGTTCGTCTACTTGCGCCGACGCCTGCCCCCTGATGAGGCCCAACGACGGCTCGACAGCCTGAGGAACGCGGGCATTCAGGGGGTTGCCGGGCTGGAAGAGTCCCAGCGCTTCTATCCGGCCGGTGCGACAGCCGCGCACATCACCGGCTTCACCGATGACAATGACCAGGGCATCGAAGGTGTCGAGCTGGCATTCGATAGCGCGCTTCAAGGCGTGCCAGGTATCCGCCAGGTGATCAAGGACCGCAAGGGCAATCTCAGTAGCGATCTTGGTACCGTGCGTCCCGCGCGGCCTGGCCAGACGCTGAAGCTGTCGATCGACATGCGTCTGCAGTATTGGGCCTTTCGCGAACTCAAGCGTGGAATCGAACAAGAGGCGGCAACGGCCGGCTCCGCTGTGGTAATGGACATCCGCTCCGGTGAGTTGCTGGCGCTGGTGAGCTTGCCGACCTACAACCCGAACAATCGCGCATCGTTGCCCCGCGAGGCCATGCGCAATCGTGCACTGACCGATGTCTTCGAGCCGGCGTCGTCGGTGAAGCCATTCGCCATGGCGGCAGCGCTCGAAAGTGGTCGCTGGAAGCCTACGGATACCGTGGACGTAGGTGACGGTACGCTCAAGATCGGCCGTTATACCGTGCGCGATGTATCAAGAAGCCAGGGCAGGGTCCTGGGCTTGAGTGATGTCTTGCTGCGCTCCAGCAACGTCGGCATGAGCAAGATCGCCTTCGATATCGGTGGAGAGCGGGTTCATTCCTTGCTGAGCAGGGTCGGCTTTGGCGTCGATACGCAATTGGGTTTTCCGGGTGAGCGGGCAGGAGTCCTGCCTGCGCATCGGGTCTGGAACCCTGCAGAAACCGCCACGCTGTCTTATGGCTATGGCCTGTCGGTCACCGCGGTCCAGCTGGCGAGGGCATACGCAACGCTGGCCAACGAAGGGCAGTTGGTGGAGCCGACGCTTGTGGCCCGGCAGCCATCACAGGGCAGTGAGCAGGTGTTACCTGCCGATGTGGCCAAAGCGATCACCCAGATGCTGACCCGTGTGGTGGAGGCCAATGGTGGCACCTTCCGCGCGCGAGTCCCTGGTTATCAGGTGGCCGGAAAGAGCGGCACCGCCCGGAAGACCGCAGCCGATGCTCGTGGCTATCGAGCCAATGCCTACCAAGGCATCTTCGCCGGATTCGCTCCGGCAAGTGCACCTCGCTTCGTGGTGGTCGTGGTCATCGACGAACCCAGCAAGCGTGGCTATTACGGCGGCCTGGTGGCAGCTCCCGTATTCAGCCGGATCATGGCCGCGGCGCTGCGATTGAACAATGTCCCTGGCGATGGCTTGCGGCCAGCGGTGCAGTAATGAAGCTCAATCATGTACTCAACGGAGGTAACCATGGCGAAGATCGCCCCTGACGGCAGCATCAAGACCATCTTCCTGCTTGCTCTGCTCGCATTCATGGCGACAGGCTGCAACCAGCCCGGCGACGCGCGTGGTCGGGTAGATCTTGCGCTCAAGCCTGTGTTGAAGGTCGAGACCCGGAACGGACTGGTCGTGCCAGTGACCATCGGCGGTAAACGTTACAGATTCCTGCTGGCGACGGGTTCGAATTTCACCATCCTCGACCAGCGGCTTGCAGGCGACCTGGTCTTGGATATGGCCCCGAGCGAGATACCGGAAATCTACCGTGAGGGCGTAACGACCATCAGAACCACCCTCGGCGGCGACCGGCTTGGCGTCGCTCATCCTTTGCCATTGCAGATTGGTACGCAGACTGTCATGGGAAGTGATCCGTGGCTGACGTTGGATCTTTCCGCCTATGAGCAGCTCATGGGCGTGCGAATCGATGGTCTTCTGGGGATGGATACTTTCAGGCGTTTCAGCTGGATCGTCGACAACCTCGAGCAGACGCTGCTCATCGCTCAAGGCACGCCATCGCTCTCCGACTACGACCACTGCAGCGGCTACAGCGACAGTCACGGCAACTCCCCGACGCTCTGGTTCAACTACTCAGGACAACCCGTGCCGCTGCAATTGAACACGCTCCTCGAGGAAAACTCGCTGCCTGAGCAAGCGGTTGAGAAGCTCCGGAGCCTGGGTGGGCGGGTGACGGATCTAGCCATCGAAGGCGGGATGACCGTGCCTCTGAATGCCAAACTCTGGGCGGACTTTCGGGTGGACGGTCTAGAGATGGACGACTGGCCCGTGGGTGAGGTGCTTTTCGCCAGCGCCACCGATGACGAACAAGGGGTCGGCATGGACTTCCTGGCGCGGTTCGATCGCTATGCCTTGCTGCCGTCCGACATGCTGTTCTGCTTCAACGCACGCGCTACCGCTCGACGCTTGTAGATACCGATAGAGCAGCCTATCCACGGTGCCTGCTCTGCGCGCATTGCGCCCTGATTATTCACGTTCTTTTCGGGGGCATCCTAAATACAGGATGCCTTGATATTTCAGAAAATCGACGAACCTATATTCGGCGTTCGCGCGTCGCCGTTTATTCATGATGTGCGCGATACCAGGAACTCATAGCTATGTTCAAAACTACGGCCCTCGGAAACTTGGAAGTCGATGGGGTTTTCTGTATCAGTATTCGGGAACGTTCAGATCGTCGGGCACTCTTCAACAGCGAGTTTGCCTGTAGCCAATTACCTATCGAATTTCTGTTGGTAGAGCGTGACAATGAATGCCCGGAACGAGGCTGTTTTACTTCTCATGCAGCGTGCGCCCAGTTAGCGTTGAGGCGGGGTTACCAGCGAGTGCTTATTCTGGAAGACGATGCAACATTGGTGCCGTTCAAGTTGATTCAAGTGGCACAAATTAACGCGTTCCTGAACCGCCATGAGCCAGAACTTTTTTACTTGGGCGCCAACCTCGGCAAGGTCTGGCTTACCTGGTGTCGGGGAATCGCACGGGTCCGCGCCAAGGGGACGCATGCGTATATCTTGTCCCGCGCGGGCTGTGAGCGCCTGGTGAGTCATGCACCTTATGCGGGGGAAGCGATTGACCGGGTTTTCTCGAAGCGATTCAAGGCGTTCATGGCGTTTCCGATGTTAAGTCAGCAGCAGTCGGAAAATCTGGCCCCCAGCGACATCGTTACCTCCCGCTCACTGGATGGCACCTATCCCGACGAAATCTTTTGGAAAGCCAACTGGCGAAAGCAGTACTTCCAGGTGCTGAAGAATATCGGCAAGACGCTGCTTCATCGGGATATGTAGGCCAATGGCCCAGGCGCTGTCGACGACAGCGCCTGGGCCATTGGCGGGCGGGCTTTCAGAAGTTCGCAGGTGAAAGGCGGCGATCCGTGACTGGCTGGTCGTCATTGGAAATGGTGACTTCCACGCGACGGTTCTGCGCACGGCCAGTGCTATCGGCGTTGTCCGCCACCGGGAAATCCTCACCGTAACCCCTGACCACAATGCGCCGCGGGTCGACCCCAGCGCGCACCAAGGCGGCCTGGACGCTGGTGGCCCGGCGATCGGAGAGCTTCAGGTTGTAAGGCGCCGGGCCTTTGCTGTCGGTAAAACCTTCAACGATCACCTTGCGCTCGGGATTTTCATTCAGGTACTGCGCAAGACGCCCAATGTTGGCGTGGGCACTGGTCCTGAGCGAAGCCTTGTCGAAGTCGAACAGCACATCACCGAAGGTGACCACGGTGCCGCGTGGTGTCTGCTTGGCATTGAGACTTTCGCGCAGCTTTCGAATCTGCGCTTCGCGGGCTTCGAGTTTGGCCTGTGCCCGCAGGGCGCTGGCGTTCCTCAGGTCTGCTTCGGCAACACGCAGTGTCACCGTCTGCCTTGCAACCTCCACCCGCTGGTTGCCCAGGTAGGCCAGGTGACTGACTTTCTGTTCGTCTTCTCCATCGAGGTAGGCCAGGTCAGCCTGGTCCAGAGCCTGCTCGGCCTCTTTGGTCTCGACGGCGGCGACCTGGCTTGCCTGTGGATCGCTCTGCAGCGTGGCGAGGTTCACGCGTGCCTGCTCCAATTGAGCGTTTGGCGCGTGCGAGCAGCCAGCGATAGCGCCCAGTGTCAGCAGGGCGGGGATCAAGAGGGTCTTTTGCATGAATGCATTTCCTTTCAAACACAATGGGTAGGGCGCTGTTTACCGGGCGCTGCGCATGGCCTCGCCGAGGACGTCCTGGGCTCCGCGCTGGGCGTCGCTTGCCGCCTTCACAGCCTTGGCGGCCTGGGCTTTGCGCTCTGCAACCCTGGCGTCCCATTCCGCTTGCTCGGCAAGCCTGCGGGCCTCGCTGTTGTCAGCACCGTGCATGGCGACTGCGGCCTGCTTGAGCTTGTCCTGGGCCGCGCGCATCTCGATGGCGGCGAACTCGGTACCCCCAGCGCCGACGGCGGCGTCCACCTGGGACTGGGCTACAGCGTACTGGGCGCTCGGTGAGTCGCTGGCGCAACCTGTGAGCAGGGCGCAACACCCCAATGCCAATATCAATGTGCGCTGCCTGCCGATAAGTACATAGGGCTTTATCATGGCGAATTATTCCTTTACGAGAGTTCAATGTGTGCAGAGGAATCATGCGTGCCGTAAGTTGTAGTTGTTCGGGATTGCTGAAGTTCATCTTGCGCAAAAACTATAAGTACTGCGCGTTAGCGGGTAAATACGTGATATTTGCTCATGTTTGGCGTGATGGTGGTTAAGGCGTTATCGGATGCGCAGGCATCACGCTATCGATGATGAGCGATCATTTGGCAAATTACTGTCGTTTAGGTTTTTATCGGGTGCATCCATGCCCTGTTCGATAATCTGGAGACCTGATGAAGTCTTGCGTGACACCCACGGCGCGTTTTCGCAACCACCTGACTATTGCCGTCTGTAGCGCCACGCTGTTGATCTTGAGTCAGGCGGTACTTGCCGGCGGCGCTAATGTATCTGCGAAGGCTTATGTGTTGATTGACCCCGATACGAAACAAGTTCTCGCGCAAAAAGACGGGAATCGGCGATTCGAACCCGCCTCCACCACCAAATTGATGACGGCGTTGTTGGTGTTCAAGGCGTTGCGTGCCCAGCACATCGACCTGCAGCAAAAGGTGTCCATCAGTGGTTCTGCCTGGAAAAAATCGGGCACGACCATGTACCTTCACGCCGGCATGGAGGTCACCGTGGACGATCTGATCAAAGGCCTTCTGGTGCAATCAGGCAACGACGCGGCCTATGTATTGGCTGAGGTGGTGGGCGGTACGGTCGATCAGTTCGTGATCATGATGAATGCCGAGGCGCAACGCCTGGGTATGCTCGATACCCATTTCATGAACCCTGCTGGCCTGCCTGAAGAGGGCCACCTCAGCAGCGCCGTCGACCTGGGTGCCTTGGCGCTGAGGTTGGTGAACGGATTTCCTGACTACGCGCACTATTTCGCGATCAAGGAATATCACTATCCCGGAACGCCGACGGCCAATCGCAGGAATCGCAATTCATTGCTGTTCAGCGATCCGACCGTGACGGGCATGAAGACAGGCTACACAGCGGCAGCAGGCTACTGTCTGGTGGCGACTGCACAGCGGCGAGTCGATGCCACGCATGAGCGCGGCATGCTGCTGGTGCTGCTGGGCGCCGAGAATGAAAAGCGCAGGGCCGAAGAGGCGGCGGGCCTGATCAGTTGGGGCTACCGTGCCTTCGAGCAGGTTCAGGTAGACCAAGCCTTGGCATCTTTAGATTCCATCAAGGTCTGGAAGGGTATGACCAGTCGCGTGGAAATTGGGTTTCAGGCCCCGGTCACGCTATCAGTGCCTACGGGGCAGCAGGCGGGCCTGACGGGCGAGGTCGAGTATTTCGAGCCGATTATCGCGCCGGTCGAGCAGGGCCAGCAGGTAGGTGTGGTGCGTTGGAGCCTGGCGGGTAGTTTGATCAAGGCCGAGCCGATCATCGCGCAGCATGCCGTACCTGAGGGCGGATGGCTGAGCCGGGCATGGGGGAGTCTGTGCCTTTGGTTGAGCGGCTTGTTGGAGTGAGGCTCGTGGAGTGTTGTTAATGCCGGGGACATGTGCGCGACGGGTCACCGAAGGCGAGGCGTGATCTGCCCCAATGCTGTCAGGCAACTCGTTGGTGTTTCGCAACTAATACTCATGTTTTCGACCTGGCAGCCTCGACTGTACGTACGGCGCTAGCTTCAGCGAGGGCAGATATAAGAATCCTCCTATATATTGGAGGGTGGATGCAGCTCCAATATTTCCAGCCAGTTGAGTCGGGTGGTTGGAATGCAGAGTAAAATTAAATTTGATGTTGACGCTGTTTATTGCATTTCGCTCGATGTGCGAAGCGACAGGCGAGCGTTATTCAGGCGCGAGATCGGTGAGCGACTCGGCCAGCGAGTGATCTTCCACATCGCGCAAAAGGACAGCAACCCACAGCGCGGCTGCTATCTGTCTCATCAGAGACTTGCCCAACAAGCGCTCGATGAAGGTCTGGGCAGGATTCTCATCTTTGAGGATGACGCGAAACCCTACGACGTCAAGGTGGGTCGTGTCGCGTGGATAAATCGTTTCATGCGCACGCGACACTTCGAATCCTTGCACCTGGGTTACAGCATGGGGCGAACGTGGCTGACGTGGTGCCCCTTCATTGCGAGAGGGCGCGTAGTCGCTCTTCATGCCTATGTGCTTTCGCGAGCGGGCTGTGAGATTTTGGCAAAAACTCCCTATGACGGTATCCCAGTGGACGTGATGTTCAAAAAGCGGATTCGGCAACACTGCGTATTTCCGATGATGTTCCGACAGCATTCCGCTAGCGAGGCGAGCAGTGATATCGAGGGGGTGATCCAAAACGAAGATGAATGGTGGGAAAACAATTGGCGAAAGCACTGGCGTTCGCCCATAAAAAACTTCTGGCGCACACTATTGCGGCTTGACTTTTAAGTCGGGTGACGTTGTGTGGATGTCGACAAGCAGCGGTATTTCGGAAATCTCGCTGGCACCGTATTCAGCTTGGCAGGGTCAAGACTATCTAGCCAGGCGTGGGCGTTTTCGGAAGTCATGCTGGCGCCTACTCTTGACTTGATTTCCTATTGAATGAGAACGTACAGTGAAGCCGTCCTTGAACAAATGCACTCTCGACGCAAAATCATTAACACAGCTCGCCCTGGCACCCCTGCTGGCCGCATTATCGAGTCACGCAAATGCAGCGAATAACTCTAGTGGGTGGGAGCAGGATTATGTTGACGTACCTGCTGCTCGCGAACTAAAACTGTTCGGTCGCGGAGTCGACGTGGGTGTCATTGATCGCGGGTTTCTTCCGCAGCACCCTGCTTTTTTCGGGCTGGATATTCGACCACTGATCAACCGTACAATCATCAATGACATGGCGTTTGACTCGGATCTCTCAATTCCGAAGTTCGGTACAGACAAGAAAACCGGACTACCCACGATTGAAAGTCATGGGGCGAGTGTTAGTGGAATTATCGCATCGCGCACAGAAAGCCTTGGTGAGTTCACATTTGTAGGTGGCGTTGCGCCTGAGTCTCGACTATTTCAAACAGAGGTGGGAGAAGTGGATGAAGACGAGGATGAGGATGAGTCGGATGACAATGCAGTAGAACTCCCATCCTCCTTGCTGACGCCCGGAAAAGAGGAATACTTTTACGGCGCACTGTCCACGCTTCAGCAGAAAGCACCTTCGGTTAGAATAATCAGCAATAGTTATAATGATGACCCTATTGGCGAGACGCCCGAATCGGTCGATCTGGCGTACTCAAGAATTGACCCCGCCGCTAAGCACCCCTTCATTGACGAACTCGTAAGTGGCGTGAAAAGTGGGCGCTTATTCACATTCGCTGCAGGTAACGAAAGTAACGTTCAACCTGGGTTGCTCGCGACATTGCCTCGATATAGGCCAGAGCTGGAGAGTGGCTTTCTGAGCGTGGTTGCAGTTGGGGCAGACGGAAGGTTGACGGACTATTCAAATGAGTGCGGTGTTTCAAGAGACTGGTGCTTGGCGGCTCCAGGCGACCTGTATGTGGTGGACGCGAGCGTGAACGAAGATGGTAATATCGAGTATGTTTATAAGGAGAGTGGTGGAACCTCTTTTTCAACCCCGCTAGTGAGTTCAAGCGCAGCATTGATTGCTGAGCGGTTTCCTTATCTGAGTATTGCGCAGGTAAGAATGACGTTGCTGACGACGGCCTCGGATCTTGGCAATCCTGGTGTGGATACCGAATTCGGTTGGGGACTTTTAAACCTAGGAAAAGCAATCAAAGGGCCCGCGATGCTCTTTGGCGATCAAACCTTGACGATGAACCCAACCGCGCTTCGCTGGAGTGGTCGTGACGTCTGGAATAACGATATAACGTCTGGTGGCACACTTACCAAAAGCGGTGCAGGTACTTTGACCCTTGCAGGCAACAACCGTTTTTCGGGTGTTACTGTAGACCAGGGCGAGTTGGCGCTTGACGGTACCAACCAGTTCTCTACAACTAGTCATGTTCGCAGTGGGCGGCTGGTCGTGAATGGCGCGTTGACGGGCCCAGGACTGACGGTCGCTGAAAGTGGTGAATTGCGCGGCAGGGGCCAGGTGAATGCACCTACCAGATTGGAGGGTACGCTCGTAGTCGACCGGGAGGTCAGCGCACTATCCTTCACTCGCTCGCTGGAACTGTCGACTACCAGTACCCTCAAGACCACAGACAGCCAACATGCGGCAATCCGCCTTGAAGGGCCAGCGGCATTCGCTAATCTCGGCGGTCGAATTCAGCTCACCGCTGGACCTACCCATAGCGTTGGAACCGTACAACCGCTCATCGTTGCGAGCCAAGGAGCAGGTTACGGCGGTGGCTTCGATAGCTTGCAACAAGCCCCGGGACTCGCCGAGCGAGGCATGCGATATGACCTGAGATTCCGCCAGCACTCTGTCGATTTGATCTTGGCATCGACAGAGCTGCCCGGCCAAAAAGACTTGAGAGGAAATACGGCGAGAACTGCAAGTGCGCTAAACGCGTTGCGAGATCGACCTATCGCACTGCGTGCGGGGGCTTATAACGAATGGCTTCAAAGCAATTTATCGAGAGGCTATCTCGACGATCTGCCTCGCAACGCGGGTGGTCAGGTCTATGCCGACAGTTTAGCGTACTTGAGTCGGCAACCTATCGCCGTAAACAATGCTATGTCTTCCGAACTTTCCAATGTCTCTCCTGGCCAGACGACTCGATTGTGGATGCAAGGCCTCACCTCTGGACAGCGCAATGAGGGCGGCTCGAGTGCCAGTAACAGCAGAGAGCGAAGCGACGGCATAGCAATTGGCATCATCCAAAAAATCGATGAGCAAAATCAAGGTGGGGCTACGCTAGCCCAGACTAAAGGGCGCGTGAGCAGCGCCGGTGGAAAAGTTGAATTTGATATCACTCAGCTTTCTGTTGGTTTCATTCATGCTTTCGACAGCCTGCAGCAAGGCCCCTACCTGAGCGGTATCCTCGGGGCCGGTTATTTTGATGCTAAGAGTAAAAGGGATCTGACCGGGTTCACGAGTGCAAAAGGGGACAGCAATGGCCAGCTCTATCATGCGAGCATCAACGTTGGGTACCAGCAGCGGTATGCAGACTGGCGTATCGAGCCCAGGATCGGGTTGGTGGCAACACATACACAATTGAGCGATAGGCGAGAAAAGAACAGCGAGCTGGCGCTGGGCGTGAATAAAGCGAGTAAGGACGCTACCTTCGCTACTGTTGAACTGAGTATTGGGCGCGGCATACCGATGGGTAGTTGGTCAGTCGAGCCTGAGCTTAACCTTGGCTACCATCGTTCTTTGAGTTCACGAGGGGCAAGCAGCACCGCTACCCTTGAAGGCATGGAGGTGAAACAGAACTCGGCCGAACAGTCTCGCGATCTTTTAAGTGCAGGCTTGGCCGTGCGTGCGCGTCACGGAAGTGTACAGGCGAGTTTGGCGCTCAAAGAAACCCTCGGAGAAAAGATCGGAAACAGTGCTGGCGCTACGCTTAAATTAAGTTACGAGTTCTGACGGAAGATATATCGTTCTTGACGTGCTCTTCAACTGCTCGCGCGGCTTTTGGAGGGCATGATATACACATTGATGATGTTCTCTCGGTTTTTGGAGGCGCTGTAGTATGTGGCTAAAACAACTTCCTTTAGTGATCGGTGCGAGTATGGCCTGCTTGGCCCTG
Organism: Pseudomonas wayambapalatensis; assembly: GCF_049942315.1. Lineage (NCBI taxonomy): Bacteria > Pseudomonadati > Pseudomonadota > Gammaproteobacteria > Pseudomonadales > Pseudomonadaceae > Pseudomonas > Pseudomonas wayambapalatensis. Next base: position 40,145 of record NZ_JBNFMU010000187.1, on the reverse strand, counting down.
TCTGCCTGTAATGATAGTGGCAATGAACGAAAAGACGTTAGTGCGTCATTGGCGGCTCAAGATAAGGCCGCTTACATATGTGAAGGCACGGAGGTGGATGTAACCTTCATTGGAGAGGACGCTGCAAACGTTTTCGTCGGTGGCAAACTTTTCACTCTGGAGGAAGAGCGCACAGCTTCAGGGGCCAAATATTCCGACGGAAAAGGGAACAGTTTATGGGCGGAGGGCGAAGTTGAAGCGTTACTGACATTGAGTGGGCAAGGAGTTCGTAAATGCACTGCTGTACTTTAGGGGTTCTCCGATCAAGTCAGCACCTTTTCGGCATCCCTAAGCCATCCATTTCTGGCTGACGGGCAACGTGTTCGGAGTTTTCCTAGAAAATCGCCAGCCCTGTGTTTTGCAAGCCTTGACATTGCCCTAGTTGAGTGGGTGCTGATACATTCATGACTGTTGATCAACCATCTATTGAGTCGCCATGTTTGATTGGGAAAGCCTCCGATATTTTATTGCTTTCGTTCGAGAAGGATCATTGGCAGCAGCAGCTCGGTCTTTAGGTGTCGAGCATGCCACGGTTGCAAGAAGGATCTCTGCCCTCGAAACCGCATTGAACATGAAGCTTGTCGACCGCAGAGCGCGCATGTACGCACTCACCGAGGACGGCCTCCGAGTGGGCGAGTATGCAGCGCTGATGGAGTCGGCATCGTTCGCGCTGGAACGCTTTGTCGACGGCGAGGAGTGTCGAGTGGAAGGTGAGGTCGTTTTGTCAGCGCCTCCTGCCTACCTAGGCACTCTGGTAGCTCGCAGATTGGGGGAGCTACGTGAGCGTCATCCTCGACTTCAGATCAGGTTGGTGGGAGCAAAATCGACTGCGTCCTTGGCGAGAAAAGAAACGGATATCGCGATCACTTTCAATCGACCTGAAGAGCGAAGTGTTGTTGCCAAAAACCTGGGAACATTGTGCTTTTACCCTTGTGCAAGCGAGGCCTACTTGGCGAAGCGATCTCCTGAATACTTCGAGTTCATTGGCTATGACCAAAGCATGGTGGAGTCAACACAGCAGAGATGGCTTATGGATCATCTCGATGGTCGGGAGCTTTCGGTGACCAGCAACGACTTGCGGATCCAGGCACTCGCAGCAGTTGGGGGAGCGGGAGTGGTTTACCTGCCGGACTTCTTGGCTGCCGAGTATGGGCTTGTGAGAGCTGACAAGGATATCCCTGCCCTTGAGCTTCCAATCTGGCTCGCTTTTCACGAGGACTTGCGAAACTCAGCGAAGATCAGAGTGGTACTCGACTTCCTCATTGAAGGCTTGGCAAAAACCACATCAATGTGAATTTTTTCACACCCCGTTTGCGCCTCCAGCGAATGGGCGTCCATCAGTCCTCTGATTAATCTGGCCCGCACCAGTTATCAGAGAGACCTCGCTCATGAACAGCACAACACCCCAACAGGGGACACTCGCTGTGTATCGAACAGCATGGATCGTCACCGCGATTTTTATCCTCTCCAACGCCGCTACTCCGCTCTACAGCATCTGGCAGCAGACCTTAGGCTTTACGTCTGGAACCCTGGCCGTGATTTTCGCCTGCTACATCATCGGACTGCTGTTCACTCTGACGGTGGCAGGACAGCTATCCGACCACTACGGACGCAAAGCTCTGCTGCTGCCCTGCATCGGCTTGGCAATCATCGGCGCTATCCTGTTCCACCAGGCCGAAAGCATTGGTGCCCTCATGGCGGCTCGCTTCCTCACCGGTATATCTGTTGGATTGGTGGTATCCGGAGGTATGGCCAACGTCGTTGAGCACGCTCAACCGCACCGAAAGCACTTTGCTTCGTTGATGGCGTCTGTGGCGATGGTTACCGGTGCAGGTGCAGGGCCGTTACTGGCTGGCATCGTCGCGCAGTATTTCGCCACTCCCATTCACACGGTCTTTGAGATTGAGATCGCTCTTCTTTGCCTGGCGTTTTTTGCTCTTTTAGGCCAAAAAAACCGCAAGCTGGGGGTTGGTTCGTTCAAGCTGCGCTTACCAACCGTTCCGAAAGAGAGCGTAGGTATCGTCCTGCTGGGCATCGCTTTCTTTGGGCCCGGCCTCACATCTACTTCGTTCATCCTTTCCTTGGGCCCGAAGCTGATCGCCACGTTCATGGGAATGAGCAGTCCGTTGATTACCGGCTGCATGGCATTCTTCATGTTCATTGTTGCGGTAGGTGTCCAGTTCGCAGCCAAACGATTTGGCCATCGCACGATCTTCACCATTAGCGGGGCGGCCACGATTGCGTCGATGAGTAGCGTCTGGATCGCCATGGAAATGAACTCTGTGTCCTGGCTGATTGCTTCAGCCCTCTTCGCCGGAGCAGGACAAGGGCTAGGCCAATTGGGTGGCCTCACACTTATCGCAGACAATGTCCGCAGCGAGCGGAGGGCTGAAGCCAATGCGATTTTCAATATGGGTGGGTACATTCCAGCTGGAACAATTCCAGTGGTCACCGGCTACTTGATCGACTTCTTCGGATTGTCCACGGGTATCACGACATTGGTAGCCATCATCGGATCCTTGGGATGCTTGGCCCTTATCCATGTCCACTGGCGAAGCCACACTAGCACCGGGCAGCTTGAGATAGAGCCTAATAAATGTCGTGGCAAGTAGAGCAAGCGTCGAGATATTTGGATTCCATCAAGGTCTGGAAGGATATGACCAGTCGCGTGGAAATTGGGTTGCAGACCCCGGTCACGCTTGCAGTACTTACGGGCAGCATGCCGTACCCGAGGGCGGATGGCTGAGCCGGGCGTGGGGGAATCTGTGCCTTTGGTTGCGTGGCTTCTTGAGGTGATGCTAGCGGCATGCTGACGCCGCAACCATGTGTGCTCCCGCTCACAGTCGTCGACACTTGATTTGACGTAACCCTGTCAGGCAACTAGCTTGCCATGCCTACTTCCTCGGATGCTTTGGGTCCGGGCGATAACACTGACAAGGACTGTTGCGTCATGACCATTTCCCTCAAGCAAGGGCTTGCGGCATTGCTCTGCTGCGGTGCAGTTACCGCACAAGCCGAACCTTCCTCGGTCGGCGACTACTGGCTCATCCACCAGCAAGGCGGCATGTACAAGAACGAAGCCTTCGTCGTTGATGGCGAGCCTGCCAATATCTTCCAGCGCCCGGGCGGTATCCGTTCGCTTGGGGTATTCAGGCTTTACGAAGAGGGCGCCAAGCCGACCATGACCGCCTATGACGTCGAGGTCGATTGCGCCAAGAATCGTGTGCGCCTCAAGGGTGCGCAGAACGTCGACAAGTTCTACAACGATATCCGGCCGATGAAGGTCTCCACCCAGTGGCAGAAGAAGCCCGAGACCTGGTTGGCGCAGAGCCGTGACTTCCTTTGCCAGCCAAGCCAGCGCCAGGCCAAGTTCATGATTCCGATGGGCAAGATGCTGCCCACCCAGATGGTGGCGACCGCTCCAGGCCTGTTCCAGTTGCGTAACCGAGAGCATGGCAGGGACCTCATCCTGAAGATGGTCGATCAGGCCTTCGACCAGATGCCCGCCAGGAATGCACCTGCCAAGGAGGTCGTGCGATGAAAACACTGCTCTCGCTGACCATCGCTGCACTGCTGCTCGGCGGCTGCTCCGCCATTCCGACCCTGCCCGAAGCCCAGGCGCGCAGTTACTGGAAGAACCGCTCGGTGGCCCAGGCGGTCGATCACTTCGGTACACCCAGCGAGATCGCGCTGGCACCGGAGAAGGACTGGGTGGTGCTGATCTATCGCCGCGACACCTCTTACGTATCGCGTGAAGCGCTGGGTACCTACACCGGTCCGCAGAACGGCCAGCTGGTGCATACCGAGTATTGGGGCGATGTGGTCAACTCGGCCAGCTGTGAAATCCGCGTGGCGGTCAATCGGGCCAGGCAGGTGGATTACCTGCTGACTCGGGGTCGCTGTGGTGGCATCAAGCTCACCCCCAGCGCCTGAGCAAGCCAGGTCGGGGCGCTCAAACCTGCTGCCTGAGCTGTTTCCACTGCTTCCTGGGACACAAGCTCGATGAGAAATGCCCTGCCAGCTTCATCAGGCTGGCAGGGAATGGCCCCATCAGGCGGCCCGCTGCTCGCCCTTGAGCAACTTTTTCTGGGTTTCCATGGTTTGCCCGAGCTGTTCCAGCATGTCTTTGCCAAGGAGTTTTTTGGCGGTCGGGAAGAGTTCGCCTTCTTCTTCCTCGATGTGATGCTCCAGCAGCTCTTTCATGACCTTGACCCGACCGGCAAACTCAACGGTGCCGGTGTCAGTGCCGAGAAGGTCAGGGATGACGAGGGAGTCGACAGTGCGATGCTCCTCCTTGGCCTCGTAGTACATCTTCGCTTCTTCCTTGCCCCCGGCTTCCTTGATGGCCGGGTAGAGGATTTCCTCCTCGAGCGCGGTGTGAATCTGCAATTCCTGCTCGATTCTCTGCAGTAGCTCGGCACGTTTTTTCACGGCTCGCTCTGTGGTGGCGGACAGTTCTTCAAGAAGTTTCTTCACCAGCTTGTGATCCTGAATCAGCAAATCGATAGCGTTCATGGCGTTGCCTCATCACGGGTTGAGAATACAAAACTTGCCTGGGGTTGAGTCATTGCGAAGCGGCGGGGTTCAACGTTCACGATGGGTGGCATCAGCGATCCGCGCACAGATCAGCGATGACCAGTGCTGCCCTATTAACAGCCAGGTGGAAGGTCTTGTGATGGGTTGCCAAGTAGAAGGAATTTAGGCGTGGCATGGAAATCATATGTCATGCGAGAGACATTGAATGCACCAGATCCTTTCACCCACCCTCAACTGAACAAGAACAAAAGGGGGCTGACATGAGTTGTCTAATTTGCGCTGGGCAGGCTGAGTCCGTCGAATGCATCAGCGGCTGGGAGGAGCGGCGATGCTCCCGATGTGGTTGTTACCGGATGTCCCATTCACTCATTCTGATGATGATGGAAGAGGGGCAGATTTTCGATGCCGAGCGTATGCGCGAGTGGTTGATGTCCCATCGTGACAGGATGCCCGTTCCCAGCATCGATCATGCCCAGGCGATATGGGTGCTTTAATCGGCTGGAATGATCGAGATCTTGCCATTGCGCTCCACGATGGCAAACTTCACCTGCTCGATGTTTTCGATACCCTGGCTATCCTGCGCCGACTCAAGAATGTCGTCTTCCGTGAGGCGTGCGCGGCGCATTCGGTGATGCAGAAAGCGCCCGTTTTCGACGACCAGGGTAGCGTGCCCATCCAGAAGCCGCGCCAAGGGCTTGGAGTTGAGCTTCGCCAACGACAGCCCTACGTCGAGGACGATCAGCGTAGCAATCACCAGCATGGCGTTGGTGAACGAAAAATCCTCACCCAGCAGCGCCTGTTGAGTCGCCTCTCCAATAATCAGCAGCAGGCCAACAGGACGATGACCACCAGTACATACCAGCCAACGCGCTCGAAGCGCCAGACGCGTTGCTGCATCGACATGTCTTCTTGAACAGGATTGCGTCTGGACGCCCACTCGTCTTCCGGCATGATCCCTTGCCCTCAGGCGCGCTCGCCGCGAAGCCAGCGTTGGTGATAGTGAGCAAGTCGCGTCAGCCCGAACAACGCTCCCTGTCGCATGACATCGGACCGCTCACCGAAGAAGCGTTGGGTACGGGTAAATACGGCTGTGGGCTCCCCGGCAAAAGCCCAGGCAAAGCACAGGGTGCCCGGTGGCACACCAGACTCAGGCGCGGGCCCCGCGACGCCAGTGGTAGCGATCGCGACATTGGCGTCGCTGTCTCTCAAGACCCCCAGCGCCATTTCCCAGGCTACTGGCTCGCTGGTCAGGCCGTAGCGTTCGATGGTTTCGGCGCTGACGCCAAGCAAACGTTTCTTGGCGCTGGGGGAGTAGACCACATAGCCACTTTCCAGCACCTCCCCGGTGCCTGGCACCGCCGCCAGAAGCGCGACCATGCAACCTGCCGTGCACGATTCTGCAGTCGTCAGGATCAACTTGTTGTCTTTGAGATAGCTGAGGGCAGTCAATACCGGTTCGCTTGCCATAAGACATCGACTCGCTCGTTGTTGTGCGGTGGACGCAATCAAACGGTGATTGGTTCAGCTCAATCGGTGTCCACGGCGCAGAAAACAGCACGTGAGGAGGGGTAGCACAACGCTGATTTCATCCCGAGAATCAGGAAGTAGGCTCGCCTTCTGGCGAGCCGCTTTTTCGTCAGAGGATCGGTTTCCCGCCAGTAACGGCGTACCGTGAACCACTGATGTAGCTCGCCTCGTCGGAGCCGAGCAGCACGTAGATTGGAGCGACCTCCACCGGCTGTCCTGGCCGCCCCATAGGGTAGCTGGAGCCGAAGTTTCTTACGGCCTCGTCGGGCATGGTAGCCGGGATCAAAGGCGTCCAGATGGGGCCAGGCGCAACGCTGTTGACTCGAATCCCTTTCTTCCCTAGTAGCTGAGCCAAACCAGCCGTGAAGTTGGCAATGGCGCCCTTGGTCGTGGCGTAGGCCAGCAAACTTGGGGATGGGTCGTCGGAGTTGACCGAGCTCGTGTTGATGATCGAGCTACCCTTGGGCATGGAGGGTAATGCTGCTTTGCAGATCCTGAAGATAGCAGTGATGTTGGTATCGAAGGTTTTCACCCATTCGTCGTCGCTGATCTCCTCCAGGGTTTCATGGGCCATCTGGAAGGCGGCGTTGTTGACCAGGATATCGATGCGCCCGAACTGTTTGACGGTCTTCTCGACGATGTCATGGCAGTGCTGTTTCTGCGCCAAGTCTCCGGGCAGCAGAAGACATTTTCGGCCTGCTGCTTCGACCCAGCGCGCAGTTTCCTGCGCATCTTCATGTTCGTCGAGGTAAGCGATGGCGACGTCAGCACCCTCGCGTGCATAGGCGATGGCGACTGCCCTCCCGATGCCACTGTCAGCACCGGTGATGAGCGCAATCTTGCCTTCCAGGCGGTTGTGGCCGATATAGGAGTGCTCACCACAATCTGGATAGGGCTCCATCTTGCGTTGTGAGCCGGGGACGCTTTGCGGTTGCGAAGGAAAGGGCGGAGTAGGGAAGTCTCGCATGGGAAGAGCTCCTGCGGTTGTGCCACGGATTTTCAAGGCTGATCGTGTCAGCGCTCCTTGCCTTGTTGGGTGTGCTGAGAGAGGGCTCAACCGGCCAGCATCTTGATCAGTTGCTCGTTGAATGCCGGGATATCGTCCGGCTGGCGGCTGGTGATCAGGTTGCCATCCACTACTACCTCTTCATCAACCCAGTCACCGCCCGCGTTGCGAATATCGTCCTGTAGCGTCTTGTAGCTGGTCATCCGCTTGCCTTGGACCAGGTCGGTCGACACGAGCAGCCAGGCGCCATGACAGATGACCGCCAATGGCTTGCTTGCAGAATGGTGGCTTTTCACCAGTTTCTGGGCACCGGGTATCAGCCGGATGGTGTCGGAATTCTGCACGCCGCCCGGCAGCACAATGGCGTCATAGAGATCCAGGTTGGCACTGTCGAACGTTGCATCCACGGCAAACTCGTCTGCCGGCTTGTCATGGTTCCAGCCGCGTACCGTCCCCTCCTTGTCACTCAGGATGTCGACCACGGCGCCAGTTTTTTCCAAGGCTTCACGTGGGCCGGTGAGCTCTATCTGTTCAAACCCGTCAGTGACCAGGAAAGCCACGCATTTGCCGCTAAGTTGCGCATTCATTGTGAATTCTCCGTTTACGATGGACCTGAAAGGGAAGGCCATCCATCACGTGCTAAGTTCAAAGACGATGCTTCGAATCGCGCCAAGCTGACCAATGGGCAGCAATTGAATAAATCGCAGGCGTGATTGACGTGGCGTCGTAGTTTGCCGCCTGGCGTTTTCTTTGAATTTTTCTCGTCCTTCGCCCCTCACAGGCACATGAGTAACATTGCCGGGAGGCTTTGCTATGCAACCAAAAACCGACCGACTTCACCGCCTTTGAATGACGCTGACGCCACTGGTGCTGCAGAGGCTGAGGAAGACATTGAAGACGATGGCCAATCTCTCTGAGCGCGGGTCTCTGCAAAGGTCTATTTTTTACTCGGCAGTACTGAGCTGAAGACTTGCTTGGCAGTCTGGACGATGACACCACCCTGATTCGGCTCGCCGTGAAGCAACGCACTGGCGAACTTCTTCGCTTGCTCAAGTTTGATGTGCGGCGGCAACGGCGGGACGTCCGGGTCGGTCTTGAACTCGATCAACACCGGTCGGTCGGCTGCCAGGGCGCGCTCCCAGGCGCTGGCAATGTCTTCTTCACGCTCCACATAGATGCCTTGCAGGCCAATGGAAATGGCGAACAGATGATAGGGCACGTCCGGGATCGATTGCGAAGCCTCGAATTTGGGGTCACCTTCCATGACCCGTTGTTCCCAGGTCACCTGGTTGAGGTCTTCGTTGTTGAACACCGCGCAGATCCACTGCGGGTTGTCCCACTGGCGCCAGTACTTGGCCACGGTGATGAGCTCGGCCAGGTTGTTCATCTGCATCGCACCGTCACCCACCAACGCCACCACCGCGCGCTGAGGGTGGGCGAACTTCGCCGCGATGGCGTAAGGTACCGCCGCGCCCATGCTGGCGAGGCCGCCGGACAATGAGCACTGCATCCCTTGGCGGATCTTCAGGTCGCGGGCGAACCAGTTGGCGCACGACCCAGAGTCGCTGGTGACGATGGCGTGGTCCGGAAGGCGCGGGGAGAGTTCACACACCACGCGTTGCGGGTTGATCGGGTCGGCCTTGGCCAGCGCGCGCTTTTCCAGGGTCTTGTCCCACTGTGTGCGCCAGCGTTCAACCTTGCCGCGCCAGCGCCGCTCGCTTTTGTGCTGCAGCAAGGGCAGCAACGCTTGCAGGGTTTCGCTGGCATCGCCGACCAGGTTGACTTCCATTGGATAGCGCAGGCTGAGCATGTCCGGTTGCAGGTCGATCTGCACGCCACGGGCCTGACCTTCCTTGGGCAGAAACTCGGCATAGGGAAAGCCTGAGCCGATCATCAGCAAGGTGTCGCATTCATTCATCAACTGGTAGCTCGGTTCCGTACCGAGCATGCCGATGGCACCGGTGACCCAGGGCAGATCATCAGGCAGCACGGCCTTGCCCAGTAGTGCCTTGGCCACGCCGGCGCCGAGCTTTTCGGCGACAGCGATGACCTGCTCGGTGGCCCGCAAGGCGCCGGCACCGACCAGGATCGCCACCTTTTTCCCGGCATTGAGCACCTCGGCCGCCCGCTGCAGGTCAGCGTCGAACGGCACGACCTTGGGCTTGCTGTAGCCGATGCCCGAATGCACCGTGCCGTGTGCCCTCGCCGGCTCCTGATAGGGCAGGTCCTGTAAGTCATTGGGCAGGATGATGGCGGTGACCCGACGTTCGCCGACGGCGGTACGCACTGCACGATCGAGCAGGTGCCGCACTTGCTCCGGGGTCGAGGCCTGCTGTACGAAGGCTCCGGCCACATCCTTGAACATCGACAACAGGTCCAGCTCTTGCTGGTAATGCCCGCCTAGCGCCGCACGCGCTTGCTGCCCAACGATGGCCAGTACCGGTTGGTGATCCATTCGTGCATCGTAGAGGCCGGTCAGCAGGTGCGAGGCGCCGGGTCCGGAGGTGGCGATGCAGACACCGAGCTCGCCGGTGAACTTGGCGTGAGCGCTGGCCATGAATGCGGCCATCTCTTCATGGCGTGCCTGGATGAATTCAATCTTCCCGTTGGCTCGGCTCAATGCACCAAATACGCCATTGATGCCGTCCCCCGGGTAGCCGAAGATGCGTCGAACGCCCCACTGGTACAAGCGCTCGACCAGGAAGTCGCCTACCGTCGTTGTCATCGTCTTCTCCCAATCTGTGATCAATAGGGTCTGGACTGGGCCGCGGAGGGTAAAGTTTCAACAGGTTGTAGGTGGTCAGCCCATAGGAACCTCGGCACGGGTATGGCTTCTCAAGGACATTACCAGCCTGATCAGGATGCCCTCATGATTGCCATCGACAGTAGCGCCCAGCCCATCCAGGCCTTGCAATTCGAGGACGATGGCGCGACACCCAATAGCCGTTTGCCCGTGTTGCTCTACCAGCTGAAAATTGCGCCTGGGGATGACAATGCCAGCGCGTTCGAGACCTTGTTCGCCGCTCATCAGTGGATCCCGCTGTGGCGCGCCGGGATTTTCGATTACCACCATTTTCACCCCAATGCACATGAGGTGCTTGGCGTTGCCCGCGGCCAGGCTCGGATCATGCTGGGCGGCGCAGCGGGTCAGGCGCTGACGGTCAAGGCGGGCGATGTTCTGGTTTTGCCGGCAGGGACAGGGCATCGTTGCATCTCGTCCAGCGACGAATTCCTGGTCGTGGGCGCCTATCCCCAGGGGCAGGAAGATTACGATACCCAGCGACCCGAAACCGGCGCTCACCAGCAGGCGCTGGCGCGTATTGCCCGAGTGCCGCACCCTGAGTAAGACCCGGTGACGGGCGCTCATGGTGCCTTGATAAGACTCTGGCAGTGATTAGCGCAAACGCCTGCAGAGCCCTTCGAGTGGCGTCTTCTCGAAACTGCCCACCGCACCCACGCCCGCGTTGTTTATGCAAATTTGGCCTGCCACGGGTGCATCACCGGCCGCAGCAGGAAGATGTGGTGGTTGGACGGGCACGGTACAGCGTCTCTAGGCTCTGTATGAAGAACCTTGATACTCGGCGATGCTGCATTGAAAACAGCCTGGTGCGCCAGCCCGGTCGTTATGCTCATTTACAACCCGTAAAGTCGAGCGCGACTCCGACCGTTCCTCGCCTGTTTTCGCCTTGCCTGACCTTCGTCACAAGGCTTTTCATACAGACCTTAGCACCTCGACGATTTATGCAAGGCGAATTTCTTGCGGTACTCGCGGGGTGTCAGGCTATTGAATTTCTTGAACATCTGGCGAAAGGTGCCCACGTCTTGGTAGCCCACCTCTCCGGCAACGCTCTCGATGGGGCGTTGGGTAAGCTCGAGCAGTTCGCGAGCTTTCTCGATTCGCATGCGTTGGATGTATTCGTTGGGCTTATAGCCCGTTGCGGCGCTGAACCGGCGCAGAAGTGTGCGTTCCCCCAAGCCTGCACAGGTGGCCATCTGCGCGAAGGTGATCTTCTCCAGCGATTGGTTGCTTAACCAGCGCTGCAATTTCAGTATCACTTCATCACCATGGACGAAGTTTGGTTTGAAGGTGATGAATTGCTGTTGTGAGTGGCGAGCTGGGTCAGCGACTAGAAAGCGTGCGGTATGGCTGGCGATGGTCGCGCCCAGCAGTCGATTGACGATCGAAAGTCCTAAGTCTATCCAGGCGGTCAGACCGCCGGCGGTGATGATGTCACCGTCATCGATGAGTAGTTTGTCCGCGTCTACCTGAACCTCCGGGAAGCCTTTGGCGAGTTCATGGGCTAAGGCCCAGTGAGTGGTTGCACGGCGGCCGTTGAGCAGCCCTGAGTGCGCCAGAATGAAGGCCCCCGCGCAAACGGAGCCGATGATTGCGCCTTGCTGGTACTGCTCCCGTAGCCAGTCGATGACGGGGGCGATCTGTGCCGGTTGCGGACGCTGGTTCAGGCAGGGAGGCGCCAAAATGATCGGGGCATTTTCCTCGTGGCCGTGATGGGTGTCGAAGTAGCACTCCAGGCTTCTCAAATCATCCGTCAAACGCCAATGGCGCACTCTGATCGGCGGCTGCTTCGCGCCGAGTTGTTCAAGCGCAATACGGTTGGCGACATGGAAATCGTCCTGGCCTGGCAGCGGGCGAGCCTGATGCAACCTGCACCGCTGTTCTACCTCGGGCGGCGCTCCTATTCCGCCGAATTCTACAGCGCCGGCCAGGTGCACCATGCCAAGTCGGTGCTGCAGTTGCCGACTGACTCGGTGTTCTACCTGACGCGGCGACTGCGAGACCTCACGTCGCCGCTCCCCCCTTCGCTGGACTGCCACCCGGTCGCCCAAGCCAATGCCAGTGAACTGTTGCGCTGCCAGGCGGTACCGATGGCGGTGTCTTCCCATGCTCCGAGGAATGCCACGCAATGACCCCCACACTCTCGAACCGACTCTATCCTTTGGGCTGCATGGCCGTTGTACTGGGGTGTGCGCTATGGCTTGTGACCCATTTGCAGCTAGGCGAACAACTGGGGCAGTTGTGGCAGCGATACACGGTAGCTGAACCCATACGCCAGCGCAGCATCTGGCTCGGGCAATACCAGTTCATCGAGCGCTTGCAGTTACCCGGCATTGAGGCGAATGCTTCGGATATCATCCATGTCCCTGAGCTGCAGCGCTACTTCGTGTTGGTGAACAAACCCGCCGGACTTTTCGAGTACAACGAAAGTTTCCAGCTAATGGCGCGCTACGACCTGCCGGGTTTTGAGGACCCGGAAGCCTTGAGCTACGATGGCAACGGCCATTTGCTGATCGCCGAGGAGCGACGCCAGACAGTGGTAAGGCTTGCAATCAAGCAGCTGTCCCAGCCAATCGTACGCGCTGCGTTGCCCGCGTTCGAACTCGGTGAGCGCGCTGACAATAACCGAGGTGTAGAGGGGATCGCTTTCGATTCGGACAGCGCAGTGCTGTTCGCCTCCCAGGAAAAACAGCCTATGCGGCTGTTCGAAGTCGTCAATGGCGTCCCGACCGCCGATACGTCGTCCAGGCGTCTACCCCGTACGCAGGTGTCGGCTTTGGTCTTGTGGCGTTTGCGCTTGAGCGATATCTCGGCGCTGCATTACGACCTTCAGACCCGGCACCTGCTTGTGCTCAGTGACGAGTCCAAGCGCCTGGTCGAGGTCGATAGCGGTTATGCGCCGTTGAGCTTTCTGGATTTGCAGCGTGGGTTGCATGGACTGGACGAGGGCGTCCCCCAAGCCGAAGGTGTCACTTTGGGACCACGGCGAGAGATCGTGATAGTAAGTGAGCCGAACCTGTTGTACAGGTACGGGCGCTGACGGCGGGTCGCTGCGCTGCGTCGGGGCCGGAGAGCCTCATGACTCCAGGTACTTGAAGTTTTGAGGCGCTTGGTGGAACTCAGTTACAAACTATCCGGATCCCCGAAGAACATTTGGACAGGGCTCTAGAGCGGTATTTCTGCTCTCAAGAAGCGGAAATATACCCCCAAAAATACCCGCGATACCCTCACGAGGATGCGCGATCGAGAATGGCGATCTCTGACAGCTTTCGGAGTGGTCGTCTACGGCTTTCAGTGTACGTCAGTTTTGGCTTGCTCGGCGTACGCTTGGATTATTGGTTGCGTAGGGCAGGGCGCCAGGCAGGGTCACAGCGCGTCCGTTTGCCCCGTTGGGTACCAGCCCATGCGGGTGAACATTGACTGTCAAGGCGGGTGACAGGTTCCAGCTGGCCCGTGCTCACCTCTAGCCTGCAAATTTTGGGCGTCTGTCACGAGCTCTGGGGGAGCGCCTGGATAAAATCGTAGCGCTGCGATTAATAATCCAGTAGGCTTTCTGAAAAATCGTAGCGCTACGATTCTGCTTCGTAGCGCTGGTTGATCAACCCTCAGGAGGTCACCATGTCCACTGCTGTCACGCCCCCCGCCTTCACTCTTCTGCTGAAACGCCAATCTGCACTGCTCGGTACCTGGCTCATGTCCGCATCGGCCAGTACGGCAGAAGCACTGGGATACGCAGGCTTCGACTGGCTGCTGGTGGACATGGAGCACGTACCGATCGAGTTCCGCGATCTCTGGCACATTTTGCAGGCCATTCAGTGCACCGGTGCGCAGCCGATCGTGCGGGTGGCCGCCAATGACCCCGTGCTGCTCAAGCGCGCACTGGACCTGGGCTCGACCAATGTGATGGTGCCGTTCGTGGAGAATGCCGAGCAGGCCAGGGCAGCGGTCAGCGCGATCAAGTATCCACCCATGGGCACCCGCGGCTTCGCTGCCGTGCACCGCGCCAGCCGCTACGGCACCTGGAAGGGCTACGGTCAGCAGGCCAATGACTCGGTGTGCTGCATCCTGCAGATCGAGACCGCCACCGCGTTGGCCAACCTCGAGGAAATCGCGGCCGTGCCGGGTGTCGATGCGCTGTTCCTCGGCCCGGGCGACCTGTCGAGTGTCTGTGGCCATATCGGCAACCCGGCGCACCCTCATATCCAGGCCATGATCAGCGACGCGATCGTGCGCTGCAAAGCCATCGGCATGCCCATCGGCATCGTTGGCGGCACGCCGGAGCTGGTCGGCAGCTACCTGGAGCAGGGCTACGCCTTCGCCGCTGTGGCCTCGGACATGGCGATGATGATGAGCAAGGCCAATGAACTGCTGGTGGCCCTGAAAGGCCGCCAGGCGCCCGAAGCGGTAGCCACGGCCTACTGACTGCTACCGTTGCGCCCCGCGCAGGCTACCTCCGTGTTGCAGTAGCCGATTGAGCATCCCTACAAGAACAACAAACCGGCGCCATCGCGCACCGGAAGGACTCTCGATGAATCAGGCACCCATTTCCGGCCAGGTCGCGGCCAGCGCCGCGGCAACGGTGACGCCTTCACGGACGCGCTACTGGATCATCCTTATCCTGTTCCTCGTCTCGACGCTGAACTATGGCGACCGAAATATCCTGTCTATTACGGGCTCCGCTATCCAGGGCGAGTTCGCACTCAGCCCGGTTCAAATGGGCTGGATGTTCTCGGCATTCGCCTGGGCCTACGCGCTGGGCCAGTTGCCAGGTGGCTGGTTGCTGGACCGCTACGGCTCCAAGCGTACCTATGCGGTCAGCATTTTCTGCTGGTCGCTGCTGACCCTGGTCCAGGCGTTCAACGGCGGCTCCAACGTCAGCCTTGTGGTCACGGCATTTTTCGCCTTGCGCTTTCTGGTCGGTCTGGCTGAGGCGCCGGCAGCCCCGGGCAACAGCCGGATGGTTGCCTCATGGTTCCCGGCAAGTGAGCGGGGCACGGCGTCCTCGATCTTCAACTCCGGGCAGTACTTCGCGATCGTGCTGTTCGCGCCCGTCAGTGGCTGGCTGATCCATGCCTACGGTTGGCGCTCGGTTTACGTGATGATGGGCGTGTTGGGTTTCATCATGGCTTGGGTCTGGGTACGCAAGGTGCATTCACCGCTGGAGCACCAGCGCATCAATCAGGCCGAGCTGGACTACTTGCGTGAAGGCGGTGCGGTAGTCGACATGGATGCCCATCTCGGCAAGCTGCGAAAAACCGACAACCCATTGACACTGCCGGTGATTCTCAAGGGTTTGCTGAGCAGTCGGATGATGGTGGGGATCTATATCGGCCACTACTGCTTTTCCACGATTACCTATTTTTTCACCACCTGGTTCCCGATCTACCTGGTGCAAGAGCGCGGCATGTCGATTCTACAGGCCGGCTTCCTGGCCTCGATCCCGGCAATCTGTGGTTTTGTCGGCAACCTGCTGGGCGGGCTCTGCTCCGACGGCATCATGCGCAAGACCGGCTCGCTGAGCCTGGCGCGCAAAGTGCCGATCATTGTCGGGTTGCTGGCCTCCACCAGCATGATCATCTGCAACTACGTGTCCTTGCCGTGGAGGGTTATCGCGATCATGGCGTTCGCCTTCTTCGGCAAGGGCTTCGCATCACTGGGCTGGGCGGTCATGGCCGACGCTGCGCCACGAAAGGCGGGTGGGGTGACGGCTGGGTTGTTCAACACTTTCGGCAACATCGGTGGCATCACCACTCCCATCATCATTGGCTTCATCGTGCAGGCCACCGGTTCCTTCAATATGGCCCTGGTGTTCGTCGCCGCCAATGCGCTGCTAGCGATGTTCAGTTACCTGGTTGTAGTCGGCCCGCTGCTCCGCCTTGAGCTGAATCCGGCAATACCTGGCAAGAGAGAGATTCGTGATGTCTGATACCAAACCGCTGGTGCTGAGCGTCGGGCCTTTGCTGCCTGCCTTGCTGTCACAGCTTGAACAACACTATCAGCTGCTGGAGCTATGGCGCTGTGAATCGCCCGCGACGCTCCGGGCCGAACAGGGCGCGGACGTTCAGGCGTTGGTGACCACGGGTGTGCATGGGGCCAGTGCCCATCTGATCGAGCAGTTACCGGCCTTGCGTGCCATTGTCTGTTTTGGTGTGGGAACCGACGCCGTCGACCTGAAAGCAGCCCGCGCCCGGGGCATCCAGGTCAGCAACACGCCTGATGTGCTCAACGATTGCGTGGCCGACGTCGCCATGGCCCTGTTGCTGGCCGTCGCCCGGCAAGTGGTGGTGGCTGACCGCTTCGTCAGGGCCGGGCGTTGGGAGGCAGAACGCTTTGGTCTGACCACCGCGCTGGGCGGCAAGACCTGCGGCATCGTTGGCATGGGGTCGATCGACCAGGCGATTGCCAGGCGCGCCAGTGCCTTCGGCATGCAGGTGAACTACTCGAGCCGTACGCCAAAGCCTCAGCTGGCGTACACCTACCATGACTCGTTGCTGACGTTGGCCGAGTGCAGTGATTTTCTGGTGTTGGCTGTGCCTGGTGGTAGCGCCACCGACGGGCTGGTCAGTCGGCAGGTGCTTGAGGCACTGGGCCCCACAGGGATGCTGGTCAACGTGGCGCGTGGCTCGGTGGTGGATCAGTACGCGCTGATCGATGCGCTGAGCAACGGCCGGATTGCCGGGGCGGCATTGGACGTGTTCGCGGATGAACCGCACGTGCCAGCCGCCTTGCGTGAACTGGATACGGTCGTGTTGTCGCCAAATGTGGCCAGTGGCACCAAAGAAACGCGTCAGGCCATGGCCGACCGGGTGCTAGCCAACCTGGCTGCGCTGTTTGCCACCGGCGTGGTGTTACACCCGGTGCCCGAGGGCGCGCAGTGATGGAGTGGTGGCAGCACATTGGGTTCATGTCGTGTGTCGTCGTCGCCACTTTCGCCCAGAACGCCACCGGCTTTGCTTTCGGCCTGTTGCTATTGGGGCTGACCGGCATGCTGGACTTGGCGCCCATGGAAACCGTGGCGAACGTGAGCTCGATCCTGACGCTGGCCAACGCGGTAGTCATGGTGCGCAAGTGGCCGGGGCTGCCGCGCCGGCTCGTCCTGCTCGTGTTGGCCTGCAGCCTGGCTGGTGTCGTCGCTGGCGTGTGCTTGCTGGCAGTGCTAGGCGCCCATGAGCGGGACCTGCTGGAGATCATCCTCGGCATCACCATCATCGTCTGCAGCTTCATGCTGATCCTGCAGTCCCGAGGGCGACAGCAGATGTCGGGGCGGTTCGGTTTCGCCTTTTTCGCCAGTATTTCCGGCGTGATGGGCGGGTTGTTTTCAAGTGCCGGGCCGCCGTTGGTCTACCAGCTCTATCGCCAGCCACTGGCCGTGCAGGTCATCCGCGACACGCTGATCGTAGTGTTCGCAGTCAATGCTTTGATGCGCTTGAGCGTAGTAGTAGCTACGCACCGATTCGAGCTGCAGGCGGGCTACCTCTCGTTGGAGGCATTGCCGATCGTGTTCCTGCTGACCTGGTGGATGCGGCGTCACCCGCTGGCGATTTCACCGCAGGTGCTGCGTCTGGCAGTGTTCGGTCTGCTGTTGCTGGCGGGGGCGAGCCTTATCGGCAAGGTGCTCTTGGCTGCCTAGCCTGGCCGGCGGTGCTGCGTGAGCCTATCACTGGCGCACGCTGCTCTGGCGTACGACCAACTCGAAACCCAGGTCGACGACCTGAGGTTTATCGGGGAGGGTACCTGCCTCGATCCAAGCCAACAGCTGACTGGCCACGGTTCGTCCGATCTCGGCAGGATAAGGACGTACGGTGGTCAGACGCGGTGCACTGAGCTTGCTCAGTGGCAGGTCGCCAAAGCCTGCAATCGCCAACTGCTGCGGTACGGCAATGCCGCGGCGCTGCGCTTCGAACAAGGCTGCGATGGCCAGTATATCGTTCGAACAGCAGAGGCCTTGTGGCCCATCACCGTGACGGGCAATTTCATCGAATACCTCGCTCAGTTCGACCTGTGAGGTGTTTTGCTCCAGCGCGATCACCTGCGCGGTCAGCCCCTTGCCATTCAACCAGGAACTGAACCCTTCGGCGCGCTGGCGGGCGCGGTGGTCGAGGTGCATGCGGGTGCCGACATAGACGAAGCGTTCCAGGTCCTGCGCGTACAGGTGCTCGGCCAGGGCTGCGCCGACGGCTTGGTGGTCGAAACCGACCTGAAGGTGGAACGGGTCGTTGCCCAACTCCCACATCTGAGCCACGGGAATGCCCGTGGCTTCGAGCAGTGGACGGGCGGCGGCGTGGTCGCTGCCAGTGACGACCAGGGCTGCCGGTGACCATGACAGGTGGGCGCGCAGCAACTCCAGCTCTCGTTTCGGGTCGTAGTCGCTGTTACTGATCAACAACTGGTAGCCACGGCTTTCAAAGACTTCCTGCATAGCTTGCAGGGTTTCCGAGAAGAAGGCGTTGATCATCGACGGCACGATCACTGCGACTGCACGACTGTGGTTGCCTGCCAAGGCGCCGGCGAGGCGATTGATGGTATAGCCAGTGTCGGCGATGGCTTTGCGGATGCGTTCAGCGCGCTTGCTTGAGACCGCATCCGGGTCGCGTAGAAATAGCGATACCGTGCTTGGGGAGACCTTGGCCTGTTCAGCAACCATACCCATGGTTACCCGGTTGATCCGGGGGCGGCGTACTGCACCGTTGCTGACTTCGCTGTCTGATCTATCGCTCATCGCCACCTCGTTCTTCGAAGGCAAAAGGATGCGAGCCTGACGATGGCAAGTCAATCGCAAAAGCGCTTGGCTGGCGGCATGGATGTTCGCTTTCGAAAATCAAACGTGTCTTTTCGAATAAAATCGTAGCGCTGCGATTTAGCCTGAGATAAGCTCGCCTGGTAATTTTGCAGCGCTGCGATTTTGTTGTCGCATCGCATCCCAACCCGCGTTGGAGAACAAATATAAAAATGAGCACATCCCTTTTCACCTTCCTGAGCATGCTGTTCTTCACTGCACTGGTCGCAGTGATTTCCTACCGATTCACGCGCCAGGCCAAGGACGTTGGCGCCCATGGTTACTTCATGGCGAGCGGCGGCCTCAATGGCTGGTTCATTGCCGGATCGATGATGCTGACCAACCTGTCCATCGATCAGTTGGTCGGCCTCAACGGTGATTCATACGCCCACAACCTCAGCTCCATGGCCTGGGAGGCCACTGCGGCCGTTTCGACTATCGCTCTGGCCTTGTTTTTCCTGCCTCGTTACTTGCGCGGCGGCTTCTCGACCCTGCCGGAGTTCATCGAGAAACGCTATGACCGTGCTACGCGCCGAATAGTGAGTGCGCTGATGGTTGCCACCTACACCCTGGTGCTCAACCCGGCTTCGCTGTATCTGGGGGCTATCACCTTCAATCAGATTTTCGACCTGCAGGGCATTCTCGGCTGGTCCTACCCGGCCACGATCAGTCTGCTGATCGTGGCGACCGGAGTGATTGGCGCTGCCTATGCGGTACTGGGCGGGCTTCGGGCCGTGGCGGTATCGGACACCATCAACGGCATAGGCTTGCTGGTGGTGGTGGTCCTCATCCCGATCATCGGTCTGTGGACGCTGGGGCAGGGTGATGTACTGTCCGGTGCCCAAACCCTGCTGCACGACAACCCGCAGAAACTCAATGCCATTGGCGGCAGCGAAGACAAGGTGCCGTTTGGTGCGGTGTTCACCGGCATGATCTTCGCCAACCTGTTCTACTGGTGCACCAACCAGGCCATCGTGCAGAAAAGCATGGCTGCCAAGAACCTGGCCGAGGGCCAGAAGGGCGTGTTGCTGTCGGGTTGCCTGAAACTGCTGGTGCCGCTTGCCATGCTGATGCCTGGTGTGATCGCCTGGCACCTGTTCCGCGACCAGCCGCTGGCCAATTCCGACTTGGCCTATCCGGCGTTGGTTGCCGCGCTGATGCCATGGTGGATGAAGGGCTTCTTCGTGGCGGTGATCTTCGGCACGGTGATGAGCCACTTCAATGCGATCATCAATGGTACTGCCACGCTGCTGACCTATGACTTCTACAAGTCGATCCGGCCAATGGCTTCGGACGAGGCGCTGGTGCGCTTCGGCAAGCGAGTCAGCGTGATCGCCGCACTGGTGTCGCTGGTGGTCGCACCGATGCTGATGTACACCCCGGAAGGTATCTATGCGGTCCTGCGTCGCTTCACCGGCTTCTTCAACATGCCGATCATCGCCATCATGCTGTTCGGCTTCTTCAGTGCTCGAGGCGGCGCGACGCCCGCCAAGCTGGTGCTTGGCCTGCACGCGGTGTGCTATGCAGTGCTGGTGCTGGGACTGAAGATCGACACCCGCCTGGGAATCAGCTTCATCCACGTCATGGGCATCATGTTTGCTGTGGAAATGGTCTTGCTGGTGTTGCTACGCAAGCACTTCGACCGCGCCACTCCCTACGTATCGCCCACTCCGGCGCGCACCGTCGACCTGACCCCGTGGCGACACGCGGGCAGCTTCAGCGTGATGCTGTTCGCCGCGCTGGTATCCATCTATCTGACCTTCTCACCACTGGGTGTCGCCCGTGTCGGCGGACCTTCCGGGCTCTATCTGCCGCTGCTGGCATTGACCTGGTTGCTGGCCTTTGCTGGCGCCGCGCTGTGCCGCCGTCGTTTTCGACACCTGACCAATACCCATGCCCTGCCTGACTACGAGACCAACCCACAATGAATAGCGTATCTATCCCCCAGAACGTGAGCCTGCACCAGGCAGGCGAGCAGATCCGTCTGGAAGTGGACGGGCGCCTGTTGTGGTGCCACAGCCCGCTGCAGCCTGCTGTGTTCGCCGGTTACGGTGAAGCTGGCATTGAAATGCAGCGCGGTAACTTCCGTATTCGCGATTATGTTCAGGAAAGGGTCGCCTTGCGCCACGCCCGCCTTGATACTTCAGCCGGTGTCATCGAGTTGCGCGCCTGGTCCGAGGGCCCGCTGCTGCTTTCCCTGCGCCTGGACTGCCAGGGCGAGCGTGTGCGCCTGCTCATGCAGGCGCCGCAGGCAGGTTGCAATCGACTGTGGCTGCGTCTGCCTGCCGAAGTGAATGAGCAGGTCTGGGGTTGCGGCGAGCAGATGTCTTACTTGAACTTGCGCGGACGCAACTTCCCGCTGTGGACTTCTGAGCCGGGCGTAGGCCGAGACAAGTCGACTTGGCTGACCTTGCAGGCGGACAACGAAGCCAACGCCGGGGGTGATTACTATCACACCAACTACCCGCAACCGACGTTCATCTCCTCGCGGCGCTACAGCGCGCATCTGGTGACCAGCGCGTACGCCGATTTTGACTTCCGCCATGACGACTTCCACGAACTGCAAGTGTGGGCGGTGCCCGAAGCGCTGGAGTTTTTCGTCGGCAACAGCTACATCGACCTCGTCGGTGCCCTCAGCCGTTATTTCGGTCGCCAGCCGCGCCTGCCGCAATGGGTGCTTGACGGTGCGATCCTCGGTTTGAAGAACGGCCGCGAGCACGCCGAACAGCACCTGCAGACCGCACTCGAGCATGGCGCCAAGGTCAGTGCATTGTGGTGCGAGGATTGGGAAGGGCTGCGTATCACCTCTTTCGGCAAGCGTTTGTTCTGGGACTGGCAATGGAATGCCGAGCGCTACCCCGACCATCAGGCGTGGGTCTGTAGTCTGCACGAGCGCGGCCTGCGCTTCCTCGGTTATGTGAACCCTTATCTGTGCAATGACGGCCCGCTGTTCGCTGAAGCCGAAGCGGCGGGCTACCTGGCGACCAACGCCGAGGACGGCACCTATCTGGTCGACTTCGGCGAGTTCCTTTGTGGCGTGGTCGACTTCACCTTGCCGGCGGCGGCGCAATGGTTCGAAACCCGGATCATCGGCCAGGAGATGCTCGAAAAGGGCCTCTCGGGCTGGATGGCGGACTTTGGCGAGTATCTGCCGATCGACGTCAAGCTGGCCGGCGATGCCGACCCCATGCTCGAGCACAACGCCTGGCCAGTACGCTGGGCCGAGGTCAATGCCCGCGCTATCGGCAACGCCGGGCGCACTGGCGATGCACTGTTCTTCATGCGCGCTGGCTACAGCGGCGTGCAGACGCACTGCCCGTTGCTGTGGGCGGGTGACCAGTCGGTTGACTTCAGCCGCCACGATGGCCTGCAAACGGTGATTTGCGGCGCGTTGTCGTCCGGCCTGCTGGGTAATGCCTATCACCACAGTGATATCGGCGGCTACACCAGCCTCTATGGCAACTGCCGTACCGCCGAACTGTTCCAGCGCTGGGCGGAAATGGCTGCGTTCACCCCGGTGATGCGCACTCACGAAGGCAACCGCCCGGACCAGAACCTGCAGTTTTGGCAAGACCCTGCCACTCTGGTGCATTTCGCCCGCATGACCCGGGTATTCGCAGGCATGAAACCCTACGTCGAAAGCTTGATGGATGAGGCTCAGGCCAGCGGCCTGCCGTTGCAACGGCCGTTGTTTCTGCATCACGAACAGGACGCTGGCTGCTACGCCGTTCAGGACCAATACCTGTATGGCCGTGACCTGCTGGTGGCGCCCGTGCATGCCGAAGGCAAGACGCACTGGAGCGTCTACCTGCCGGCTGGCGAGACCTGGCAGCACTGGTGGAGCGGCGATTGTTTCGAGGGCGGGCAGCGTGTCGAGGTCCCGGCACCGCTGGGGCAACCACCGGTGTTCAGCCGAGTGGGCAGCCGCTGGCAATCCCTCTTCCAGAGCCTGACTGTGCTCTGATCCCGCTCCGCTACCTGTAATTGACCTGTGAGCGCCTGCCAAGGCAGGCGCGCCGGCCCACTGCGGCCATAAAAGAGCGCTGCTGACATGAACAACAAAAATCAACGTGTCCTTGGCTTCATTCTGCTGGCCAGCGTCTATGCGCTGCCCAGCCATGCCGAACCCATTGTCTGGAAGGCCGGCAATCTCAGCATCAACCCATATGGCATTCTCGACCTGAACGTGCAGACGGGCTCGTTCAGTAAGACCGCCCCGGACCATACCATGGTCTCGGACGGCAACCTGCAGGCCTCGCGCTTCGGGGTAAAGCTCGACTATGCCCTGGGCGACAGCGGTTATGCCCTACAGGCGTTCGGCGAGCGCGGGCTGGTATTGCGGCGCATCTGGAAGGGCGGGCAAGTCTCGACCAACCGCGGCTATGGCGTCGGCGTCAGTGGCCCGTTCGGCTCGGTGGCCATGGGCAGCCTGTACATGCCGATCTACTGGGTGTTCCTGGATTCGGACGTCGCCCTATATGGGTTGTCGAACATGGCGGCGATCATGAGTCTGGAGCACACTGCGGTATTGGGTAAAAGCGGCACGGGCGGGTTCTACGACACCACGGTGCGCTACCGCTCGCCTGAAGTGAACGGCTTTTCCACCGAGCTGGGCTATTCCTACGGCAACTCCAGCATCGAGAACGGCCCCAACCAGAACCGCACCAGTGGCTTCAATGTGCGCTATCGCAACGGGTTCACCAAGTTGGGTTATGGCTACAACCGCCATGACTCGGCCCCTACCGAAACCAGCAGCGAGCTATACACCCAGACGACCCACGTGGTGTCGGGCAATTACCAGTGGGGTGGCGTGATCTGGGGGGCCAACTATGTGTACTCCAAGCGCGATACCGAGGCCCGCTGGTTCGCCTCGGCGAAGATGGTCAATGCGCGGATCGTCCTCGACGATCACAATGATCTGACCTTCGGCGTTTCCCAGCGAATCGAGGCCGAGGGCGCCCGGGCCTGGGCGGCCCATGCCGGCTACATCTATTCGTTCAACCCCAATACCCAGCTGTATACCTATGTTTCCCATATCAACAACAACAGCCATTCCACCCAGGGTTTCTCGCTGCTCAGTGAGGATTACCCCAGTGTGGCGGCCGGTTACGACCCTTGGGCGGGTACCTTGGGTATTCGCTGGAGCTTCTGAGTCTTGATAGCGACGAATCACATATTGCACCCGGAGCTCACACTCACCTGTGGCGCCCTGAGCGCCGGGGTGCTGCCCAGCCTGGGCGGCGCGCTGGGTTACCTGCGTCTTGGCAGCTTCGAGCTGCTGCGGCCCTGGGACGGCACCGACAGCGTTCGGCGTACGGCGTGCTACCCGCTGGTCCCGTACTCCAACCGTATCGCCCACGGGCGCTTTTGCGCCAATGGCGAGCCGCAGCAGCTGCGCCGCAATTTCGGCGATCACCCGCATCCGCTACATGGTCTTGGCTGGCAGCGAGCGTGGCAGGTAGATGCCCACTCGCCGCACAGCTGCCAGTTGAGCTTGCGCCACCAGGCCCGGGGCGCCGATGCCGAAGACTGGCCGTGGGACTTCGTCGCGTGGCAGTGCATCACCCTGAGTGGTGACGGCCTGCGCCTGCGACTGGGGCTCACCAACCTGAGTGAGCAGTCGATGCCGGTGGGTCTTGGCTGGCACCCGTACTTCGAGCGCCAGGGTGAATTGCAGCTGGGCTTCAGTGCCGCGCACGTCTGGCATGCCGGCGCGGATGGCCTGCCGGTCGAGCGTACGGCACTGCCGGAACCTTGGGACTTCGGCCTGCCCCGGGCAATAGGCGCTGTGGGCCTGGACAACTGCTTCGAGGGCTGGGATGCCCGTGCCAGTCTGTATTGGCCAGAGGCACAGGTCGGCCTGCGCATGGAAGCCGGCCCAGGGTTGGAGCACCTGGTGGTGTTCACGCCGCCAGCACCAGCGGACTTTATCGCGGTCGAGCCGGTCAGCCACCTCAACAACGCCATCAATTTCCCCACGCCTACGGCGCACGGCCTGGTCTGGCTGGCACCGGGGGCGTCGATCGAACGTGAGTTGCGCTTGCTGCCGAGCGGCGCCAACCTGGAGAACCCTGCATGAGTGAAACCCTGACCTGTGTGGTCCGCCAGCCGTCGGAACTGGGCGAGTGCCCGGTCTGGTCGGTCCGTGAGCAAGCCCTGTACTGGGCCGATATCCTGGCCGGGCAACTGCATCGCCTTGACCCCCGCGATGGCTGCGTGAGCACCTTGCAGTTGCCTGAGGAGCTGGGCTGTTTCGGCCTGCGCGAGCAGGGTGGCTTCATTGTCGCGCTGCGCACCGGCATCTACCTGCTCGATGCCCAGGGGCAGCTGGGCGAGCGCCTGGCCGACAACCCCAGCGGCGCAGAGCACAGCCGCTTCAACGATGGCCGCGTCGACCCTTGGGGGCGCTTCTGGGCTGGCACCCTGTGGCAACCGCGTGACCGCAATGGTGGGCAATTGGTGCGAGTCGATGCGCAGCACCGTGCCCAGGTTGTGGCCGGCGATGTGATGGTGTCCAACGGCCTCGCCTTCAGCCCGGACCGCGCGTGGGTCTACCACAGCGACACCCCCAACCATGTGCTGTACCGCTATCCGCTGGATGCCGATGGCCAGCCCGGCCCCCGGCAGTTGCTGCGCGAGTTCCCGCGTGGCAGTGGCGGGCGCCCGGATGGCGCGGCGTTCGACAGTGCGGGCTGCTATTGGAGCGCGCAGTTCGACGGCGGCCGGGTGCTGCGCCTGAGCCCTGATGGCCAGGTGCTGGCAGAAATCCAGGTGCCGACGCGTTGGCCGACCATGGTCGCCTTCGGTGGCGACGACCTGCGTACCCTTTACATCACCAGTTCGCGCGAGAACCGCAGCGCCGAAGACCTGGCGGCCTGGCCGCTGTCCGGCTGCGTGTTCGCCACCCGTGTCGACGTGCCCGGCTGCCCCGAGCCGCTGTTCGCCGGTTGAATCCATTCCACTTGCTCACGAGTACCTATCACCATGAACCGTCATACCGATACGCAGTACCCCAGCCTGGCCGGCAAAGTGATCTTTATCAGCGGTGGCGCCTCGGGCATCGGTCGCGCCTTCGTCGAAGCGTTCGTCGCACAGGGCAGCCGCGTCGCCTTCCTTGACCTGGATGCCGACGCCGGGCAGGCGCTGGCCCGGACGCTGGGCGCCAACGTGCTGTTCTTGCGCTGCGATGTGCGCGATATCGAGCGCTTGCAGGGGTGTGTGGCCGAAGTGGAACACACCTGGGGTGGCATCGATGTACTGATCAACAACGCAGCCCGCGATGACCGCCATGCCTTGGCCGATGTCAGCGTCGAGTATTGGGACGAACGCATGCAGACCAACCTGCGTCACGCCTTCTTCGCTGCACAGGCCGTCACGCCTGGCATGGCAAAGCGGGGCAGCGGGGCGATCATCAACATGGGCTCGATCTCGTGGATGCGCGGACGCCCTGGGATGATCTGCTACACCACCGCCAAGGCGGCGTTGAACGGAATGACCCGCACCTTGGCACGCGAACTGGGCGGGCAAGGCATCCGGGTCAATAGCCTGGTGCCAGGCGCTATTCGTACCGAACGCCAGGATGCCATGTGGGCCGCCGACCCTGCCGGTCTGGAGGCAGCCAGCCAGTCGTTCATCGACCAGCAGATGCTCAAGTTTCGTCTGGATGCCAGCGACTGCGCGCGCCTGGCGCTGTTCCTGGCCAGCGATGATAGCCGCGGCTGCACGGGTCAGAACTTTGTCGTCGATGCGGGACTGTCGATTCAATAACCCCACAACTCCTGACAGGGGTGATTCGGGCAAAAATCGTAGCGCTACGAAATTGATCCGGGTATGCTCTCGGAAAGTAATTTCGCAGCGCTACGATTATGCGTGGCGCCCTTGCTCAAAGGCTTAGGTTATGTCCGAAAAATACAAGAAAATCGAAGAACTCCGCAGTCAGCGGTGGTTCGCTCCAGACACCATCCGTGCCTTCGCCCATCGCCAGCGCCTGCAACAGATCGGACTGCGCCGCGAGGAGTTCATGGGCAAGCCGGTGATTGCGATCCTCAATACCTGGAGCGAGATGTCGCCCTGTCATTCGCACCTGCGTGAGCGTGCCGAGGCTGTCAAACGCGGGGTCTGGGCGGCCGGCGGCTTCCCAGTGGAGTTGCCGGTACAGTCGGTGGGCGAGGTAATGGTCAAGCCGACTACGATGCTCTACCGCAACCTGCTGGCAATGGAGGCCGAGGAACTGCTGCGCTCGTTGCCGATCGACGGCGCCGTGCTGCTAGGCGGCTGCGACAAGTCTACGCCTGGCCTACTGATGGGCGCGCTCAGCATGGACCTGCCGGTGATCTACTGCCCGGCGGGCCCGATGTCCAACGGTCAGTGGCGTGGCGTCAAGACCGGCGCCGGCACGCATACCAAGAAGTACTGGGACGAGCGCCGTCTGGGGCTGATCGACACTGTTGCGTGGGAAGAACTCGAAGGCGCCATGACCCGTTCGATCGGCACCTGCAATACCGTAGGCACGGCGTCGACCATGACCAGCATCGCCGACGCAATGGGCTTTACCTTACCCGGTGCATCGAGCATTCCTGCCGCGGATGGGGCCCACCCGCGGATGGCCTCGCAGTGCGGTTCGACAATCGTCGATCTGGTTTGGCGCGACCGCCGCCCCTCGACTTGGCTGACTGAAAAGCACGTAGCCAATGGCGTGGCGGTGTACATGGCAATGGGCGGCTCGACCAACGCCGCGATCCACCTGATTGCCATCGCCAGACGCGCCGGAATAGACCTGACCCTCGATCAGTTGGCCGCCGCAGCCGCGAAGATACCGGTGTTGCTCAACCTGTTCCCTTCCGGCACGGCACTCATGGAGGACTATCATTTTGCCGGCGGCCTGCGTGCGCTGATGCGCAAGATCGCATCGTATTTGCATCTGGAGTGCGAGGGGGCCACCGGGCAGAGCTGGGACAGCCTGTTGGCCGATGCCCCGTGCTACGACGACGATATCATTCGCCCCCTCGATAACCCGGTGGTCAGCCTCGAACAAGGCGCCACTTTGGCGCTGTTGCGTGGCAACCTCTGCCCCGATGGCGCGGTGATGAAATCCTCCGCAGCCGACCCGCGCCTGCGCCGTCACAGCGGCCCGGCACTGGTCTTCGATGACCACGAAACCCTCAGCCGGATGATCGACGACCCCGCCCTGGATGTCACTGCGGACACCGTGCTGATCTTGCGCAATGCCGGCCCCGTGGGCGCGCCGGGCATGCCCGAATGGGGCAACCTGCCGATACCCAAACGCTTGCTGGAAGCCGGTGTACGTGACCTGTTGCGCATCTCCGACTCCCGTATGAGTGGTACCCATTACGGCAGCTGCGTCCTACACGTGGCGCCTGAGGCCGCTGTTGGAGGGCCGCTGGCATTAGTCCGCACGGGCGACATCATCGATCTGGACGTCGCCGCCGGCACGTTGAACATGCGTGTCAGCGATGAGGAACTTGCCCAACGCCGCGCCGAGCATAGACCGCAGCACAGAACCTACGGCCGCTCTTTTGCTGCGCTCTACCAGCAGCATGTGACCCAGGCCAACGAAGGGTGTGATTTCGATTTCCTGCAGGCCGGCGAAGTCGTGCCCGAGCCACCCATCCACTGAACCTTGCTCAGGAAACTAACCGATGCTCGACCTCAAAGACCCTTCTCTGCTCAAACAACAGGCATTCATCGACGGCCAATGGGTGGGTGCCGACTCTGGTGAAACCGTTACCGTCACTAACCCCGCTACCGGTGAGGAACTGGCACGCATTCCGCAGATGGGCGCTGTCGAAGCCGAGCGTGCGGTACTGGCTGCTCACCGCGCCTTCAAACCGTGGAAGCGCAAGACTGCCAAGGAGCGCGCGGAGCTGCTGCAGCGCTGGTACGCGCTGATGGTCGAAAACCAGGAAGACCTCGCCCGCCTGCTGACCGCCGAACAAGGCAAACCACTGGCTGAAGCCCGTGGCGAATTGAGCAATGGCATGTCCTTCGTGCAATGGTTTGCCGAGGAAGCCAAGCGTGTTTATGGCGATACCATCCCGCAGCCTTCGGCAGACAAGCGCATCATCGTCACCAAGGAGCCGATTGGCGTAGCTGCGGCTATCACACCATGGAACTTTCCCCACGCGATGATCACCCGCAAGGTTGCCCCGGCCCTGGCCGCCGGCTGCCCGATGGTGTTGCGCCCGGCCAGCCAGACGCCGCTCTCGGCGCTGGCACTGGCAGCCCTGGCCGAACGTGCTGGGATCCCCGCCGGGGTGTTCAGCGTGGTCACCGGTAGCGCTACCCAGATCGGTAGCGTGCTGACAGGCCATCCGCTGGTGCGCAAGTTCAGCTTCACTGGCTCCACGCCAGTGGGCAAGCTGCTGATCGGACAATGCGCCGAGACCGTGAAGAAGGTATCGATGGAACTGGGCGGCAACGCGCCGTTCATCGTCTTCGATGACGCTGACCTCGACCTGGCCGTGGAAGGCGCGATGCTGTCGAAGTTCCGCAATGCCGGGCAGACCTGTGTCTGCGCCAACCGCATCTACGTTCAGGACGGTATCTACGACCGCTTTGCCGAGAGACTCGCCGCCGCTGCCTCGGCCCTACGCCTGGGGAATGGCGCTGAGGCCGGCGTCACCCAGGGCCCGATGATCGACGAGAACGCCGTGCGCAAGGTCGAAGAGCATATCAGCGATGCCCTTGAAAAGGGCGCACGACTGATCGCTGGCGGCCAACGGCATGCCCTGGGTGGTAGTTTCTTCGAGCCGACCGTGCTGACTGAAGTCACCGCGCACATGAAGGTGGCCCATGAGGAAACCTTCGGTCCTTTGGCGCCGCTGTTCCGCTTTTCCAGTGAGGAGGAGGTGGTCGAACTGGCCAACGCGACGGAGTTCGGGCTGGCTAGCTACTTCTACAGCCGCGATATCGGCCGCGTGCTGCGCGTCAGCGAAGACCTTGAATACGGTATGGTCGGCGTCAATACCGCGGCAATCGCCAACGAGATGGCACCATTCGGTGGCGTCAAGCAATCGGGCCTTGGTCGCGAAGGTTCGCGTTACGGCATCGAAGACTATCTTGAGATTAAATACGTGTGCCTCGGTGGCGTCGACCGCTGAAGCCGGCCAGAGGGGCAGATGCTGCCCCTCTGGCTGAGCCCCCACTTCCGAAGCCTCCAATGCAGCCCGCCGTTCTTGCAAGGCGGCTTGACACTCATCAGCCACGGCGCTCCGACAGCTTTCGGCGACACAGAGTGAGAATCTGGATTAAATTGTCGGGTCTGAGAATCGGAAGCCCGCTCCGCTCCCGTTGAGTATCAGCCGTGCGTTTTACCTCAGTGTGTCTCGGAGAATGCCAAGGGTGCGTTATAGCGATGCTACAAGTTGGCATGGGGCGAGGGGAGGTATCGTTCTACGAGTTATGAGTTCGAATGACTACGCTTCCGCCACTAATTTTCATCAAAGCCCTGATTCTTCAGGGCTTTTTTGTGCCTATGTGTTTTTGGTCCCCCATCTGGTCCTCCATAATTAGTTTGGCTTTTGCTGGTTTACAGCGGATTGTGATGGACGTGCTGTTTTCATGGCGCCTAAGGGCCATAACATCTGTTGTAGTCCTGGACCTTACTGACGCAGGCGCCGCTGCGAAAGTACGGAAAGAGTCCGGTTATGAGCAGGGAAAAGCGGACAAACGTGAGAGCCGCGCGAGCAGCAGAGCTAAAAAATAGTGTTTGGATAAGCCCGCCATAAAAGGCGAGCTGGTTCTAGGGCGGTTACCGTTGCGACTGCTTACTGGGTGTCCTGTCTTCTCGGCCAGTCCAGCGGGATAAGCGCATCGCCCGAAATCTTGTTCCAACGCTTACGAGTGGCAGCGACATACCGTGGATCATCACCGAAATACGCATGCTCAATCAGCAACACCTGCAGTCCCTCTTGCGCAGATGTTGTATTGAACAGGAAGTCCAGGTGTTTACGCATGGCCGAAACTTCCTCGTTTTCTCCGATGTCCGACTCGTCATCGCCACGTTGCGGATAGTAGGGTCGGCTGATCTGGTCGAAAGCGAGGAACACTGGTACCGGCGCGTTCACCTTGGCCAGGTACTTCTGAAGCGCGAACGACAAGGCAATGTGGATGGCCAAGTAGTTCTCATCCGAGCCCGCATCCGGGAGTCTCAAAACCGCACCGGAATTCTGTTCGATGATCGCGATATCAGGTGGTTTTGCGGAAAACTCCAGCTCGGCACCGATACACGGTTGGACAGTGGGCAAATCTGCGAACGCTTCGGAGAGATACTGAGAAATCTTGCGCTCCGCACGCGATAGTAGGATCTGCTTGGCGTCACTGTCGACAAGGGCTTCCAAGCCCTGGATCTGCTCACGCAAGACGTCCAAGTCGGGGCCTGGCAACGGCGTCGTAGGGTTCATTTCCAGGAACTGATGGTACGCACGCGCTTGGCCATGGCCAGTGTGCGTGCTCGGCGCAGGGTAGCGATGATCTCGATGATGTGGTCCAGTTTGATCTCGCTGACGGGAATGTTGCCGATCGTGGGCAGGATGTGATTGTTCAAAGCGCCGCGAAAGCCCGCGAGGGATTTGCTCACGAGGTCGTGCGACTTGAAGGCCAGCCACTGTTCGGCGACGTAACTGAATGTGCGTTCCTCATTGAGTAGCTGATCGGCGATTTTCTTGCGTTTGGCCTTCAGCGGGGCGACGTGATGAGCTACGTTCTAGCGCGCGGCTCGGGCCAAGTCGCGGGCGTCTTTCAAGCCAATGTCGGGATAACGGCCGATCGCATACACGTTCTCCTTGCCGTTCAGGCGATACCTCATCCGCCAGTATTTTGCGCCAGGCTTGTTCGACTTCTGTGAGGCCTGAACATGCAGGTAAAGACCGGGTACCTCGCCGTCGACGTACTTGCCGGGTTCAGCAATGGCACGCAAGAAGGCATCGCTGAGTTTACGCCGCAATGCAGGCTTGGGGAGGGAAGTCGTCATGTGCGGGTACTTTTTTCGAAATGGAAAAAGTACCCAAAAATATACCCGCAAGCGCATTGGAAATGAGCGGAATAGGACGGACGGCTTTGGACGAAGTATCAGCCTAATGCACTGATTCTATTGGTATTTATGGAGCTTGATGGAAGTCAGTCACAAGCTATCGGGATCCCCAAAAAACATCTGTATCCGCGACCGCAACCACCGCTCTGCCGGGTCGTTGTCCTGCGCCCCGCGCCAGGCCATGTGCAGTTCGAAGGTACGCACATCCAATGGCAGGTCTTCGGCGCGCAGGCCGCCGGCGGCGGTGAGGGTTTCTGCTGCATAGTCCGGTACCGTGGCGATGATGTCGGTGCCGGCGAGCAGGGTGCCGAGGCCGTTGAACTGCGGTACGGCCAGCACCACATGACGCTTGCGACCGATTTCCTCGAGGGTTTCGTCGATGAAGCCGGACAGGTCGCCGGCGAACGAGACCAGCGCATGCGGACGGGCGCAGAAATCGTCGAGGGTGATATTGCCCGGTACGCTGTCGGCGCGCAGCAATTTCGGCTTGCTGCGCCGCAGTACCTTGCGCTTGGCGTTGGCCGGAAGGTCAGCGGTATAGCTCACACCCACCGAAATCTCCCCGGAGGCGAGCAGGGTCGGCATCAGCAAATAGTTGACCCGCCGTACCACCAGGACGATGCCCGGCGCTTCGGCGCGGATGCGCTTGAGCAACTGCGGCAGTAAGGCGAACTCGGCGTCGTCCGACAGACCGATGCGAAATACCGAGGTGCTGGTGGCTGGGTCGAAGTCAGCGGCGCGGCTGACTGCGGTAGAGATCGAATCCAGGGCCGGGGAGAGCAGGGCGAAGATCTCGTGGGCGCGAGCCGAGGGCTCCATGCTTCGCCCGGTACGAACGAACAGTGGGTCGTCGAACAGGTTGCGCAGGCGTGACAGCGCCGCACTGATCGCCGGCTGGCCGAGAAACAGCTTTTCGGCTGCACGGGTTACGCTGCGCTCATGCATGAGCGTCTCGAACACGATCAGCAGGTTGAGGTCTACGCGGCGCAGGTCGTTACGATTCATCGGTGCGTTTCGCCTTGCTCAGGTGGGTCGGGGTGAATATTAAGGCCAAAGGCTGTTACCCTGCACGGGTTTACGGGGGCCAATGCAGCGATTTGCCCGTAGCCCAATCAATGACAGGCATGTCGACTATTAACGGCCACTGATGGTCTAACGTGCAAAGCCCGGATAAAGTCCGTGGTAATACGAGGTTCACAAAGGCGAGGTATGCGATGTCCCGCATGATCCGTTTCCACAAGTTCGGCCCGGCCGACGTGCTCCGTTGCGAGGAGCAGGCCGAACCGTCTCCCGCAGCGGGCGAAGTGCAGGTGCGCGTCGAGGCCATCGGCCTGAGCTGGTATGACGTGCTCTGGCGCCAGAACCTGGCACCATCGCAGGCACGCCTGCCGGCAGGGATCGGCCATGAAATGGCCGGGGTGGTCACGCAGGTCGGGGAGGGTGTCGACGATATCGTCGTGGGCGACCGTGTCGCCAGTTTCCCGGCGACCAGCCCCAATGAGCATCCGGTCTATGGTGATGTGATCGTGCTCCCTCGCACGGCCATTACCCGTTATCCCGACAACCTCACTCCGGTCGAGGCCAGTGTGCATTACACACCGCTGCTGATCGCCTACTTCGCCTACGTCGACCTGGCGCGGGCCAAGGCGGGACAGACGGCACTGGTCACCGATGCCAGCCATTGCGCAGGCCCTGCCTTCGTGCAGTTGGGCAAGGCCTTGGGCTTGAAGGTGTTCGCCGCCACCAAGGAGCCGGAGCAGCGTGACTACCTGCTGAGCCTGGGGGCTGACAAGGTGATCGTCACCGAGGAGCAGGACCTGCTGATGCAGATCGGCAAATATACCGATGGCCGCGGCGTGGACATGGTCCTGGATGGCATGGGTGGGCCGCAGATGTCGCTCCTCGGCGATGTCCTTGCGCCTCGCGGCAGCCTGGTGCTGTATGGCCTGCAGGGGGGCAACCAGACGCCATTCCCGGCGTGTGCGGCGTTCCAGAAGAACATCCAGTTCTACGTTCACTGTATTGGCAACTTCACCGGCAAGCCGGAGTTGGGTATTGCCCAGGACCAGGTCGCCCTGCAGCGGGCGTTGCGAGACATCAACCAGTTCACCGCCGACAAGCTGCTGACGCCGCAGATCATCAAGGTCTACCCGTTCGAGCAGGTTGTCGAGGCTCATCGCCTGATGGATGAATGCCCCTGTGGCGGGCGGATCGTGCTGGACATGGGAACTGCGTGATTGCAGCACATCGAGTTGCATGAAAAACCGGGCCTAGGCCCGGTTTTTTTCTGATATTTCCTACAAAAATTTAATTAAGGTCCGACGCAATTAAGGCTGTCGCGTTAATGCTGTTTGCTTGTCATTTCTGATCAGGATTCCATACTTGGGTTTTCTTTTGTTGTATGTAGATCAATACCGCTCTCCTGAATGGTTTTTTTACCTGGATCTGTATCTTTTATTCAGTCGACAACCCTCGATAATGGCTCTGTGATACTTGACGTGGCTCGGCTGAATGAAGCGTGTTGGCGCTGCTGATGCGGCCCAGGGCGCCTGCAGGGGCATTGCAAATGCCTCTGCATTGAGTGAGTGCCGGCCTACTGTTGCCTGGAAATTTCCTAATAACTTGTGGGAAATATCTTGGAAGTGAATCGCGACCTGTTTCTCACGTCGGTGAATGCCGGCTTTCTTTGCGCTCAAGGAATGGAGTGGACCATATGAGCAATATCCATGAGCAGGCCATGCACTACATATATCAGCAAGTACTGGATCGTCTGCTGGAACATATGTCCCAGGCGCAACGGGCCTGCGTTCAATTGCTGATTCAGCGCCTGCTGGTGGCGGCAGGTGGCGTGGAGTACATCGGGGACTTTCGTGTGTTGGTGATACACGGGCATGACCGATGCAACACTCGCCTGCTGGCGTTTCTGCGTGCTGCGCAACTGAGCATCGCGCTACGCGCGCCCCACACGTTTCGCCTGCAAGTGGTGGTCGCTTGCCAGCCCGCACCGGGAGCAGAGGTGCTTGGCGGTCTGGAGAGCACCTTCAGTGCGCTGTTCCTGCAGGATGACCCCCGTGTGGAGTTACTGCTGGCTGGCGGCCAACAACTGCAGCCTTTCAGCCGCCACGCTGCGTCGGCTGCCAGCACATCGTACGAGCGCGAAGCGCTGCTGATGTTCGGTCACCTTTCTGCTGGGCGAGCAGAATCCTTGCTAGGCAGTCGTCTGCACCTTGAACTGGCCGAAACGCTGCGCCGCATCCTGTCCCAGGGGGCGATGCCCAGCGCTTTGGTCACGGCGATCCCTGTGCGGCAGCGGCGACGTTACCTGGCCTGGAGTCGTACCGTCATGCGTCTGACCGGCGAGCGCGGAAGCCATGCCATACACCAGTGCGCCGCAGTGTTGTGCGAAACGCTGGGGCGCCTGCGAGCACTGGCTGCCAGGCCTACGGAGCACGTCGAGGCGAGAGCCCCGTCATGCCAGGGCCAGACGCCCCTGCGGGTGATCGCGGTCGATGACCTGATCAATGACTCCCGAGGGGAGGACGCGCTGTTTCACATGCTGGGTATCGAGATGCCTGTGTCAGCGCGCGAAGAGCCGCTGGCTGCGTTTTTCGACCCTGCGTACCTGACTCACCTGCAGCGACTGCGCGATCAATGTCTGCTGGGCAGGCGCGACGCCGTCCGGTCGGGGAAGGGCACGGGCAGGCATCTGTTTCAGGAGGCCTATGCTATCGACGACAGCCAGCTGATGTGCCTGTTGTACGCCCCGTTCGCCGAGCAGGGCCGTGGCTTGTTGGCGTTCCTGCAGCGCTGCCATCCGGCGATGCGCGTTGCACTGCCCTATCTGCACCGTGCCCTGCAGGGGCAGCCGTGTCCGGAAGCGGTCGTCCATTGGCTGATCAGTACCAGTGGATTGAGCCTGGCGCAGTTGCGCGTCATCTATTCGGGGGGGCTGCCGCATACGGCATCCCGGCTGGTCGCGAAGCTGACACGGCGTGACGTTCGGCTGCGGCTGCTGGCGCACCCCTTGCCTTGTGCCGAAGCGATGGCGAAGGTCGCCAGTTGATGGGGCGTTCCGTGCGGCGCGAGTTCGCCTATCAGACGGTCTATCGCTACCTCGAAACGCTGATCAGCCATGCCCGCGAGGGAGGGGATCCGCGCTTGCCGTCGCTGCGCGACCTGGCCCGGCGCATGCGGGTTTCCCTGGCCACGGTGCAGTATGCCTACAGCCTGTTGGAGCGCGAGGGGCGGGTACATTCGGTGCCCAAGTCCGGATATTTTGCGCAGGTGCCGGTCAATGAGCCCGCCAGTGCGCCGAGGTCGAGCACCGGCCAGTGCGCACCGTTCATTCTCCCGCCATTCTCATGTGGGGCGCTCGAGCCGCTGTTGCTGGCGCATGAGCGGCGTCTGGCGCGACAGTCTGCGCTGACGCAGACCGGCAGCGCGCTGCTGCGCAATGCGCTGGCCGCCCGCCATACCCGTTCTTCCAGGCAGTTCTGGCGAGCTGAGGACGTGCATCTGGCGACGGATGTCCAGGCGTTACTGCAGACATTGCTGCTTGCGCTGGACTTGCAAGGAGGCACGGTACTGGTGGCGACGCCCTGTTGCTGGCAACAGTTGCAGGTCTTGCAACAGCTGGGGATGCGCGTTGTCGAGTGGCCGCTCGATACCCAGGGTGGTTTGGACCTGGATACCTTGGCACAGCTGTTCAAGCGCGAGACCGTACGCCTGCTGTTGATGCCGTCATGCCTGGCGACCCCTCCGGGACGCCTGGTGTCGCTGGATGAGCAGCGTGAAGTGGCGCGTCTGCTGGCGGGATATCCGACGTGGCTGCTGGAAAACGACCTGGACAGCGACCAGTGTTTCGTTGCGCCACCTGCGACGCGCCTGCGCGACTGGGTCGATCCGCACTGGCTGCTGGTGTTGGGTTCGCTGGAAGGCATGATCGGCGCCGAAGCGCCCTACGCCTATGTACTGAGTCGGCACCCGGCAGTGTGCGAGGCTTTTGTGCGACGCAGTTTCGTGCTACCCCCGCGGCGTCAACAGGCGGTGGCCTGTCTGCTGAGCCGAGGCGATGTGGACAGTCATCTGCAGCAGATGCGCGACCGTCTGCAAATGCGCATGGCGATTCTATGCCATGCCGTCGAGCAGCATCTGGGCAATCTGTTGGCGTTCAGCGAACCTGAAGGCGGGCGTGTCCTGTGGTGTCGCCTGGGCTTGGCAGTGGATGTGCGTCAGTTGGTGGAAGCCCTGAAAACTTCGGCGCTGCTGGCGGCACCTGGAAATCTGTTCAGCCTGCGAGACGGCTATGACCACCACCTGCTGCTGGCCTGGCAGGGGGACGATGCCGGCGAGCTGGAGCAGGCACTCGAAGCGCTCGGAAAAAGGCTGCAGTGCTTGCATAGCAACGCACAAGACAGGTCGAACTGACCGTCGATCCGGCGCGCTTGCCAGGTTGCCTCGTCTGTATGTATAACCAGTATTCATGTTTGCCTGCGACGCCATGCCGTGATTGCCCATTCCGTCGAAGATCCGCTCTATTACCTGCACAACTTCCGCCAGGTGCTGAGGTGGGTCGAACACCGATACGCCGATATCCTTGACCCGCACGAACAAGACTTTCTCCGAGTCTTCAGCGGGCTGGCCCAGCCGACGCAGGCACTGTTGGTGCGCATGGTCATGCGCAAGGGCGAGCTGTTTCGCGGCGACCGGCTTGAATATGCCGAGATCGGCGACACGGGCGCAGCTTTGCAGCCTTTGCTCACGCTGGGCTGGGTCTGCGCGAGGCCGATACTGGGCCTGGAGCAGTTGTTCGCCTTGTTGCGCCGGGACGAACTGCTTACCTGCTTTGCCGATCAACTGGCCCATCCTCGCGTGACCAAGACCCAGTTGCTGGCTGCGCTGCGGCCATTGGATCTGCCAGACAGACCACTGTCTGCCTGGTTCGAGCAGGCGCCGGTGCAGATCCTGCAGTGGCGCTTGCAACCCCTGTGCGACCGCCTGCGCCTGTTGTTCTTTGGCAATCTTTATCAGGATTGGTCGGAGTTCGTGCTGGCCGATCTGGGCGTGCTGCGCTATGAGCAGGTGAGCTTCAGTGCGGATTCGCGCGCCTTGCGCCAGCGCGAGGAGGTCGATCTGGCGATGGCCTTGCATGCTTGCGCCGAGCGGCTGGAGCAGGGAGAGGCGCCAAGTACGTTGCTGCAGGC
This sequence comes from Pseudomonas wayambapalatensis, assembly GCF_049942315.1. Lineage (NCBI taxonomy): Bacteria > Pseudomonadati > Pseudomonadota > Gammaproteobacteria > Pseudomonadales > Pseudomonadaceae > Pseudomonas > Pseudomonas wayambapalatensis. The sequence goes on along the minus strand of NZ_JBNFMU010000187.1, from coordinate 2,210 downwards.
GTTGGAGCGGGCCAACAGCAGCAATCCCTGGTTGGCCAGGCGTCGCGCACGTCTGCTGTTTGCAATTGGCCAGCGCTGCGAGCGGCTTGGGCAATGGGATCTGGCCCTGAGTGTCTACGATGGGCTCGACCACCCCGAGGCGCGCATTCGCCAGGTGCGTGTGCTCGAGCGCAGCGAGCAGTGGCAAAGGGCGCAGGCACTGGCGTCACACATGGCCCAGACCACGGCCAATCCCCTCGAGGCCCAGGCGTTGGCGCGCATGCTGCCGCGCCTTGCACGCAAACTCGGAGGGCCGCCTCGACGCCGCGCGTCTGCTGCCGTGCAGACACTCATCGAACTGGCGTTGCCCGTGGAAATGTCCGCAGTGGGCGTGGAGGAAGCGGTGCGCCTGCACCTGGCGCACGCCGACGGCGAGGTCCATTACGTCGAGAACACCTTGTTCAACAGCCTGTTCGGCCTCTTGTGCTGGGAGGCGATTTTCGCGCCGCTGCCCGGCGCGTTCTTTCACCCTTACCAGGCGGCGCCCCAGGATCTGCACGACAGTGATTTCTCGGCGCGCCGCGCCGCCTTGTTCGAGGCCTGCCTGGGGCGGCTCGACGATGGCAGCTACCGACAGGCGATACGCACCTGTTTTGCCAACAAGCATGGGCTGCAGTCACCGTTCGTGTTCTGGCAGGTACTGAACGAGGCGCTGCTCGAGCAGGCCCTGGCCTGCATTCCTGCCGAGCATCTGAAGCAGTGTTTCCGGCGCCTGCTGCAGGATATTCGCAACAACCGCGCAGGTATGCCCGATCTCATCCAGTTCTGGCCGGGGCAGGGGCGTTACCGCATGATCGAGGTCAAGGGGCCGGGTGACCGCCTGCAGGATAACCAGTTGCGCTGGCTGGACTTCTGCCGTGAGCACGGCATGCCGGTCGCGGTATGCCATGTGCGCTGGTGCGAGGCCGCGTCGTGAGTCTGAGTGTGGCGGTACGTGCGCTGTGTGAGTTTGCCGCCAAGGTCGGCGACCTGGACTTGCGCTTCACGCCGTCGCCCACCGCCCAACAGGGCATCGACGGCCATCGACGGGTTGTTGCGCGGCGCGGTTCTGGCTACGAGGCGGAGGTATCGCTGGAGGGTGAGTACCAGGGATTGCGGGTGCGGGGGCGAGCCGACGGCTACGACCCGGTGCGCAACCGGGTGGAGGAGATCAAGACTCACCGCGGCAATCTCGACCGCCAGCCGGACAATCATCGGCAATTGCACTGGGCGCAGGCCCGCGTCTATGCCTGGCTGTTGTGCCAGTCGCGTGGGCTGGAGCGGATCGAGGTCACGCTGGTGTACCTGGACGTCGACAGCGACCGACAGACCTTGTTCAGCGAGCCGCAGCATGCCGCGCAACTGCAGCACTTCTTCGAGACCTTGTGCCAGCGCTTTCTTGGCTGGGCGCACGCCCAGGCCGCACGCCTGCGCCTGCGGGACAGCGATCTGCAGGGGCTGGCGTTTCCGTACCCACAGTTCCGCCAGGGCCAGCGCCAACTGGCAGAAACCCTGTACAAGGCCGTGGCCACCGGGCGCTGCCTGATGGCCCAGGCCAGTACCGGTATTGGCAAAACGCTCGGCACGCTGTTTCCGCTGCTCAAGGCCATGGCCCCGCAGCAACTGGACAAGCTGCTCTTCCTCACCGCCAAGACACCAGGCCGGGCACTGGCGCTCGACGCACTGCGCCAGATCACCGACACCACCCCGCAGCCCAGCCTGCGTGCGCTGGAGTTGATTGCCCGTGACAAAGCCTGCGAATACCCGGGCAGTGCCTGTCATGGTGAGTCCTGTCCGCTGGCCAAGGGTTTCTACGATCGGCTGCCAGCGGCTCGCGAAGCAGCGTCGCAGGTGGTGTTGCTCGACCGTGCGGGGTTGCGGGAGGTCGCGCTGGCACACCAGGTCTGCCCGTATTACCTGGGGCAGGAGATGGCGCGCTGGGTCGATCTGGTGGTTGCCGACTACAACTATTATTTCGACGCCCATGCGCTGCTGTTCGGCCTGACCCAACTCAACCAGTGGCGGGTGGCCGTGCTGGTGGACGAGGCGCATAACCTGGTGGAGCGCGGCCGCGCCATGTACAGCGCAAGCCTCGACCAAGGGCAACTGCTGGCCTTGCGCAAGGCCAAACCGGCGGGATTGAGCAGCGCTCTGGAGCGTCTCAACCGCCAGTGGAATGCGTTGTACAAGTC